>DATJCV010000371.1:0-37304 GCA_035497775.1 Burkholderiaceae bacterium
ATACGCTGGAAAATCAGCGCGTGCTATGGCGCGGCGAACTGTGGCCCGGGCAGCCGCTGGAATGGGAAATCAGCAAGGACGCGCCGCAAGGCGGCGATCCCGCGGCGGCCGAAGCCGAGCCGGCCTGGCACAGCGTGGTGCGCTTCGAGCTGCCGCTGCTGGGCAAGGTGAGCGGAGCCATCCGGCTGGTCGGCCAGCGGCTGCACATGCAGTTGCGCACCGAGACCGACGCCGCCGCCCTCGCCTTGCGCACGCATGGCGCCGAATTGGCGGATGCCTTGAGCGCCGCCGGCTCGCCTCTCGACTCCCTGACGGTGAAACGCGATGCCGCCGAACCATGAATCGCCGCCGGTCGTGCCACCCAGCGCGGTCGCGCTAGCCTACCAAAACGGCGACGGCGCGCCGAAAGTGGTGGCCAAGGGGCGCGGCTTGCTAGCCGAACAAATCATTGCGCGCGCCCGCGAGCACGACGTGTTCGTCCATGAATCGAAGGAACTGGTGGCGCTATTGATGGAGGTCGAGCTGGACGACCAAATTCCGCCGGCGCTGTATCGAGCGGTAGCCGAACTGCTGGCGTGGCTGTATCAGATCGAAGCGGCGCAAAAACGCGAGGGCAAGGTATGATGGCAAAATGTTGTCGGGTGGAACCAGCCGGATCCACGAGCGCAACCAGGGGAGATTCGGTTTTCCCGCGATTTTTGCAAAAAAGACTCTACTTAAAATAGCGGGCCACCGGAAAGCGAAGCCAGGGAAGTTTCCCTTTTTGGGCGTATCCCGCAAGAATTGCTGTCACATCGTGACGTCCTCACCGATCACTTCAATGCCAGACCACGACGACTTCCAGCCACTCGACCTCAGCGACTACGAAATCCATTCGCGGCGCGAAATCACCAATATTTTGCGCAATCTGAGTGAATGCAATCAATTAATCCAATTGCGTATCGAAGACAGCGCCGACACCATCGTGACTTCGGTGCTGGCGGTCGACGAGAGCGCAGGCCATGTGGTGATCGACTGCGCGTCAAGTCCGACCATCAACCAGCGCATCATCGCCAGCGAGCACCTCTACTTTGAAACCGTGCTCAACAATATCCGCATCCTGTTCCAGACCAGCGGCGCGGCAGCCTGCCAGTTCCAAGGCGGCCCGGCGCTACAGACCGCGATCCCGCCGGTTCTGGTACGGCTGCAGCGGCGCGAGTTCTACCGCATGCCGACGCCGACCGCCACGCCGCTGCTATGCGAAATCCGGATTGGGGAAAAGGAAGGTACCCGCATCCTTACCCTGCCGCTGCAGAACATCAGCGGCGGCGGCATCGCGATCATGGATGAGCAAAAACTGCTGAATCCGGCAGCTGGTTTCATTTATCCGGATTGCCGTATCCAACTGCCGGCCGGGACCTTGCTGCAAACGGCGCTGGAAATTTGCAACGCACGCGATATCACGCTGGCCAACGGCAAGAACACGCGCCGCCTGGGCTGCCGTTTCGTTCACCTGCCCAGCGCCATGCTGAACGCGGTGCAGCGTTACATCACCAGCCTGGAGCGCGAACAGAACGCGAAAAATACCGGGCTGAGCTGACGCTGGCATGGCCGCCGGCAACCGCTGGAGACGGAACGCATACGCCGTTTTCACCTGACATGATCCCATATACTGGCCTATATCATGTCGAACCCAGAGCGCCAGATGGCACTATGAACAGCATACTCCGGATCGGCTGGCTATGTCGTAATTAACTATTGCGCTTTTTTCCTGCCGTTCCTGCGGAGGGTGATGCAGGGGTTGCGGACAGCGTGCAGTCCGCCTCCAGAACGGACTGCGCTTACCAGCGCAGATGCGCCCTGCAAGGGGGTGGGAATGCACGCATTCCCGCCTTCGCGGAGATGACAGGAGTGGGATGTTTTTGCTGGATGAAATGGCTGATGACGGTAGGCGGATCTGTTCAACCATTGATTGCGGCATTGCCGAGCGACTCACCCTGGCGCGGCTATGGAAGCGGCTCGATCGCGTGACTGGACTGCACGCACGCTCTGTGGAATCCCAGAAAAAAATCCAATGAGGCAGAGTATGTGGAAATAACTTCTTATTTTCGCCCGAAAATCATTCTCAACCTACGGAGCATCTGCGGAATGGCGGCACCCGCAGGCACGTTCATATCTGCATGTTCATGATGTCGTGATACGCCGACACCAGCTTGTTGCGCGCCTGCACCGTCGCCTGGAAGGTGATGCTGGCTTTTTGCATCGAGATCATCATGTCGGACAGGCTGACCTTGTCGTCGCCCATGGCAAAATCCTGGGCCATTTGTTCCGACTTCCGCTGCACGCTGTTGACGGAATCGAGCGACGCCTTCAAGGCATCGGCAAAGCCGGGCTTGACCACCGGCTCCTGCGACTGCAGCTGCAGCGGATTGGCCACGCCCTGGGTGCGGGCGGCGGCCGTTTTGAGTTGCGCCACCATGGCTTCGATCCGGCTGGTGTCGATGATTCCCACGCTCATTGCATTGCTCCCCTGCTGGCTGGCGCCATGCGCCGCGATGACAGCACATTAACACGTGTGCGTTTTGGCTTCGCTCCGAAAAGGGCGAGAAATATCGCTCTGTTCCAAAGATTGAAATGCGCTGGCCGCACGACAATCGGCATAAGGCTAAAAGCGTAAACAACGAGGCATCAGGTGAATCCAGACACTTTCCATCAATCCGGCGGCGGAAGCGCATCATGGCGGTAGCGGCGGACGGCACCGTTACGCCCGGCTTCATGGGGCTGACGCAAACGCCGGGCGCGCGCAATGCGCTGCTGGCGGTCGCGGCGGCGGCCATCGTCGCGGTCATGGCCGGGGTCTGGATGTGGAGCCAGGCGCCGGATTACCGCATTCTGTTTTCGAATTTCTCGGATCGGGATGGTGGCGCGATCGTCGCTTCGCTGCAGCAGATGAACGTTCCCTACAAGTTCGCCGACGGCGGCGGCGCCATTCTGGTGCCGGCCGACCAGGTGTACGATGCGCGCCTGAAGCTGGCTGCGCAAGGTTTGCCGAAAGGCGGCGGCGTCGGCTTCGAGCTGATGGAAAACCAGAAGCTGGGCGTGTCGCAATTCCTGGAACAGGTGAATTTCCAGCGCGCGCTGGAAGGCGAGCTGGCGCGCTCGATCCAGGCGGTGGGAGCGGTACAGTCGGCGCGCATCCATCTGGCCCTGCCGAAGGCGTCGGTGTTCGTGCGCGAGCAGCAGCAGCCGACCGCATCGGTACTGCTGAACCTGCATCCGGGCCGCACCCTGGACCAGCAACAGGTCAGCGCCATCGTCCACTTGGTGGCTTCCAGCGTGCCGAACCTGCCGCCGAAGAACGTCACGCTGGTCGATCAGAACGGCAATCTGCTGTCGGAATCCGACAAAAAAATCCGCGCCAACGGCCTCGATCCGAGCCAATTGAAATACGTGCAGGAGCTGCAGCAAAGCATCGCGCAGCGAGTGGAATCGATCATCACGCCGATCGTCGGCCCCAACAACGTGCGCGCCGAAGCCACCGCCGACGTCGATTTTTCGCACAGCGAGCAGGCAGCGGAAATCTATAAGCCGAACCAGACGCCCGATGCCGGCGCGGTGCGCAGCCTGCAGAGCAGCGAATCGCAGAACGGCGGCAGCGCCAACCCCAGCGGTGTCCCCGGCGCGCTGTCGAACCAGCCGCCGGTGCCGGCCACCGCGCCGCTGACCGTGCCAGCCGTGACCGGCCAGGCTGCCGGCGCCGCTAACCCGCCGGCCACGACGCACAAAGAATCGACCGTCAATTACGAAGTGGATAAAACCATCCGCTACGTGCAGCAGCCGATGGGCGGCGTCAAGCGGCTGTCGGTGGCGGTGGTGGTCAATTACAAGCGCGAACTGGACGCCGATGGCAAGCTGGTGAGCCGGCCGCTGTCCGACGCCGAAAAGACGCAGATCACCGACCTGGTCAAGGAAGCGATGGGTTACAACAAGGATCGCGGCGATACCCTGAACGTGGTCAACAGTCCGTTCGCCGGGGTGGAAAAGGAAATCGTCCCCGATGTGCCGCTGTGGAAACGGCCGGAAGCGCTGGAGATGGCAACACAGGGAGGTAAATACCTGCTGGCCGGCCTGGTGCTGCTGTACCTGTTCTTCGCCTTCCTGCGCCCCACCCTGCGCAAGCTGGCCAATCCGCAGCCGGCAGCGCTGCCGGAACCGGTCGAGGAAGATGCAGTGGTGCAGATCTCCGCTGCGACGCCGGACGAGCCGCCGGCGCTGTTGCCGCGTACTTATCAAAACAACCTCGACATGGCGCGGCAACTGGCGCGGGACGACCCGAAAGTGGTGGCCAATATCGTCAAGAACTGGGTGAACAGCAATGAGTGAACTCGGCATCCAGAAAGGCGCGATCCTGATGCTGGCACTGGGCGAGGATGAAGCGGCCGAAGTCATGAAATACCTCGGCCCGCGCGAAGTACAGAAGCTCGGCGCCGCCATGTCGGTGATGAAAGGCGTGGCCAACGAAGACCTCGGTGCGGTGTTGAACGAGTTTCGCAATGAAACCGAGATGCACACCTCGCTCGGCCTCGATTCGGACGAATATATCCGCTCCGTGCTGACCAAGGCGCTCGGCAACGACAAGGCATCCTCGCTGCTGAACCGGATTCTCGGCGGGCGCGACGCGTCCGGCATCGAAAGCCTGAAATGGATGGATGCGCAATCGGTGGCCGACCTGATCCGCCACGAGCATCCGCAGATCATCGCCACCATCCTGGTGCACCTGGAGCGCTACCACGCCTGCGAGGTGCTGGACCAGTTCACCGAGCGGCTGCGCAACGACGTCGTGCTGCGCATCGCCACCCTGGATGGGGTGCAGCCGGCGGCGCTGCGCGAGCTGAACGAGGTGCTGACCAAGCTGTTGTCCGGCAACGAAAACCTGAAGAAGAAGCCGATGGGCGGGACACGCGCCGCCGCGGAAATCCTTAATTTCCTGTCGGGCGAAAACGAAGCTTCGGTGATGGAAAACCTGAAGAACTACGACGCCGACATGGCGCAGCGCATCATGGACGAAATGTTCGTGTTTGACAACATCATGGACATTGACGACCGCGGCGTCCAGATCATCCTGCGCGAAGTGCAGTCGGAATCGCTGATCATCGCACTGAAAGGCGCGCCGCCGGAATTGCGCGAGAAAATCTTCAAGAACATGTCGCAGCGCGCCGCCGACATGATGCGCGAAGACCTGGAATCGAAAGGCCCGGTGCGCCTGTCCGAGGTCGAGGCGCAGCAGAAGGAAATCCTGCAGATCGTCCGCAAGCTGGCCGACGAGGGCCAGATCATGCTGGGAGCGAAGGGCGATGATGCCTATGTCTAACGGGGTCATTCCGAAAGAACAGATGTCGGCTTTCCAGCGCTGGGAAATGGCCTCCTTCAACGAGCGCCCGCCCAGTCCGCCGGCGGCGCCGAAAGTCGAGTACCCGACCATCGAGGAGTTGGCGGAAATCCGTGACGCCGCCCGCCGGAAGGGCCACGACGAAGGCTGGGCCGACGGCCGCGCTGCGGGCTTAGCGCAAGGGCAGGCCGAAGCGGCAGCCGAGCTGCAGCACTTGCGGCAGATCGCCGAGACCTTCGGCCACGAAGTGGCGCGCGCCGATGAGGTGGTGGCGCAACAAATGCTCGATCTGGCCCTGGACCTGGCCAAAGCCATGCTGAAAACCGCGCTGGCGGTGCGTCCGCAACTGGTCTTGCCAATCGTCGCCGAAGCGATCCATTACCTGCCTGCGCTGCAGCAGCCGGCGCTCTTGTTTCTGCATCCGGAGGATGCGCGGTTGATCACGAATCACATGAGCGACGAGCTGGAAAAAGCCGGCTGGCGCGTGGTCGACGATGCGCAACTGGAACGCGGCGGCTGCCGGATTGAAACCGCCAGCAACCAGATCGACGCCTCCACCGCCACCCGCTGGCAGCGCATCGCCGCCGCGCTGGGCAAGGACTCGGAGTGGCTGGACGCATGACAGAATCTTCCACACCCGCCGCGCAGCAGCCGCCGCTATCGCGCCACGGCCGGCGCTGGCAAGCCTACCTGCAGGACTGCCGGGCGCTGGCATCGCTGACCGAGCCGATGCTGGTGTCGGGCCGCGTGACGCGCGTGGCCGGGTTGGTGATGGAAGCGGTCGGGCTCAAGCTGGCGGTCGGCAGCGCCTGCACCGTGCCGCTGCCGAACGGCGCACGACTGGAAGCGGAGGTGGTCGGCTTCGACGGCGAACGGCTGTTCCTGATGCCGCAAAGCGATGTCGAAGGCATCGTGCCCGGCACGCGCGTGTTTCCGGTGGAAGCGGCGCACAGCCTGCCGCGTGCCGGCGCGGTCGACCATCCGCGCCGCCGTCCTGGCGACCGCGGCCGGCACCTACCGGTCGGCGACGAATTGCTGGGGCGGGTGCTGGATGGCGCCGGCCGCCCGCTCGACAAGCTGGGGCCGCTGCATGCCGCCAATTCGGCGCCGCTCAACGTGCGCGCCGCCAATCCGCTGTCGCGCGCGCCGATCGTGGACATCCTCGATGTCGGCGTGCGCGCGATCAACAGCATGCTGACCGTCGGCCGCGGCCAGCGCATGGGCCTGTTCGCCGGCTCCGGCGTCGGCAAAAGCGTGCTGCTGGGGATGATGGCGCGCTACACCAGCGCCGACGTGATCGTGGTCGGCCTGATCGGCGAACGCGGCCGCGAAGTCAAGGAATTCATCGAGCAGATCCTCGGCAGCGAAGGTCTGGCGCGCTCGGTGGTGGTGGCCGCTCCGGCCGACACGCCGCCGCTAATGCGCCTGCAGGGCGCGGCCTACGCCACCGCGATCGCCGAGCATTTCCGCGACCAGGGCAAGCACGTGCTGCTGATCATGGATTCGCTGACGCGCTATGCGATGGCGCAGCGCGAGATCGCGCTGGCGATCGGCGAGCCGCCCGCCACCAAGGGTTACCCGCCATCGGTGTTCGCCAAGCTGCCGGCCCTGGTCGAGCGCGCCGGCAACGGCAAGCCGGGCGGCGGTTCGATCACCGCCTTCTACACCGTGCTGACCGAGGGCGACGATCAGCAGGACCCGATCGCCGATTCCGCGCGCGCCATCCTGGACGGCCACATCGTGCTGAACCGGGTGCTGGCCGAAGGCGGCCACTATCCGGCGATCGACATCGAGCAATCGATTTCGCGCGCGATGCACACCATCACTTCCGCCGAACACCAGGCGAAAACGCGCAAGCTGAAACAACTGTACTCACGCTACCAGCGCAACCGCGACCTGATCGCGGTCGGCGCTTACAGCCCCGGCAGCGACCCGGTGCTGGATGAAGCGATCGCGCTCAACACCAAAATCGAAGCGTTCTTGCAGCAAGCCATCCCGGAACGGGCCGGCGTTGCCGAGAGCTTGGCGCAACTTACCGCTCTATTCGACTGATCGACGGACGCCGGCGCCAAATACAATTAGGGCATATGCAAGACGCTTGCCGTTCGGTTACGGTCCAGCCGCAGCCTTGATAGTTAATCGATGGAGTATGTGGCTAAAATCGCCGCTATAAGCTCGATATCCACCGCTAACATTTGGAGTATATGGCCTTGCCAGTTCGCACGAACGGGTTTTAAGGATTCGATTCATCTATGGCAACCTCGTCCGCAATCCACACGCTGATCGAACTGGCGACCCAGGAAACCGATGAAGCCGCCAAGCGGCTGGGCCAGGCCGTACGCGCCGCCGAGGAAGCGCGGCAAAAGCTGAGCCTGCTGCAACAGTACCGCGACGATTACGCGGCGCGCTTTCAGGCGAGCGTTGCAGCCGGGCTATCGGCCACCGGCTTTCGCAATTTCCAGGTGTTCATCGACAAGCTCGATAGCGCGATCGTCAGCCAGCAGCAAGCGGTGCATGAAGCCGAGCGCGGCATTGCGCAGGAGCGCGGCGCCTGGCAAGCCAGCGAGCGCAAGCGCATGTCGTACGACACGCTGGCGACGCGGGCGCAAAAGGCAGCGCAAAAGCAGGAAAACAGGCGCGACCAGAAGCAAAGCGACGAGCATGCCGCGCGCCTGACGCTATACAAACGCTAGCGCCGCACGGCAGCCAAAAGCTGTTTGCGACCTTCGACCACAACCGGTAAATGCCATCATGAACACAGCCCCGCTCCAGAATCCGGCAGGCATCCTGCCGAACGCCCCGCCAGCGGCCCGGCAAAGCGGCGCCAGCACGGCGCAGACGCCCTTCAATCAGGTATTGTCCAATGAAGTCGCACAGCGGCGCGACGCCGCCAATGCCGACGGTAAGGCGGTGGACGCCGGGCCTACTGAAGGCGGCAAGGCGGCGGCCGCCACCGGCAGCGGCGCAACGGCAGATAAAAGCGCCGACGAAACCACGGCCGTCCCCACCGCACTGGTGATCGCCGGCTCGGCCGAACTGCTAGCGCTGGTCGCCGATCTGCAGCGCGGCAGCAACACTGCCGCCGATGACGGCGAAGACGGTGCCATCGCCGCCGGCATCACGGACAATCGGGACCCGGCGCCGGCAATCGACCCTGGCTTGCCGCGCGCAAGCTCGAAACAGGATGCCGTACCCGCGCTTGCCGACGGCAAGATCGAACTGCCGGCCGAGAGTCCGGCACCCAATGGCGGCAGGATCCAACCGGCGGCCGATGGCCCGATACCCAATAAAGGCAGGATCGAACTGCCAGCCCACGGCTCGGCGCCCGCCGGATACGCCGCCGACCCGGCCCGGGATCCCGCCGTCAAGCCGGATGCAGCATTCGCCGCCGCCGTCAAGCAGGTCAGTGAAGCCAAGCCAGCTTTCGACCCGAATTCCGCCAAAAACCTGGAAGTGGCGACCGCAGCCGCCCAGTTTGCCCCAAGTGCCGTGCAAGCCAGCCACGATGTTTCCCCTCAGGCCGCCAGCAAGCTGGCGCCGCAAGTCGGCACGCCTGCCTGGGATTCGGCACTCGGACAAAAAGTGGTGTGGATGGCAGCCGGCGCTCAGCAAAGCGCATCGCTGAGCCTGAACCCGCCGGAGCTGGGGCCGCTGCAAGTGGTCTTGCACGTCAACAATGCCCGCGCCGACGCCACCTTCATTTCCGCCCAGCCGGAAGTCCGGCAAGCGCTGGAAGCCGCCATGCCGCGCTTGCGCGAAATGATGAACGAGGCCGGCATCCAGCTCGGCCAGGCCAACGTCAGCACCGGCACCCCGGATCAGCAGCCGGCCTGGAGCGAACAGGCGCCGCACCATGACGGACGCGGCAGCGCAGCCAGCGGGCATGCCGATACGCCATTGCGTAGTGGCCATGTGCCAGTGACCGGCATGGGCCGCGGCCTGGTGGACACCTTCGCCTGATAGCTCTTCTCCGCTGGCGCTACCCTTCATCTTCCGCCGGTTTCTGCCGATAAGCCTTTATCGGCATCCCGGCGGACAGCGCAGGCAGCTCTCCGCAGCGCCATTCGCCGTCATTTTAATTGACCCGGCGCAACTTTCGTCGCCGGCATCGGGTAACATAAAAGCGCCGATCTAAAACGGCTTCAGCCCTCTCTTCTTCGCATGCGGGCTGCGGCTATTTACCGATAATGCACTAACCGGTTCGTCGCCACGGACCAGAGGAAACAGGATGGCAACAGCAAGCCCGAGGAGCATTCCGCGCGCGGTACCCAGACCCGCTCCGGCGGCACCGCCGCCGCCCGAGCCGCAGGCAGAGACGCCGCGCAAATCGCGCAAGAAACTTTATCTGTTTCTGTTGCTGCTGGTCTTGATACTGGGCGGCGGCACGGCCGCTGCCTGGCTGTATTTCAAGCCGGCGATCACGACTGCCAAGGAGGTGCGCGAAGTGCCCAAGCCGCCGGTGTTCGCGGTCATCGAGCCGTTCACGGTCAACCTCAGCAGCGGCGAGGATGGCGAACAATACCTGCAGGTGGCCCTGACCCTGCAGGTGACGGACCAGGCCCAGGTGGACCGCATCAAGCTGTACATGCCGCAGGTGCGCAGCCGGATCCTGTTGTTATTGTCGAGCAAGAAAGCGAGCGAGATTTCCACTATCGAAGGCAAGAAAAAACTGTCCGATGACATCATCGTCCAACTCAACCTGCCTTTTGCACCGAACGGCGAACCGCAAAGCGTGTCCGATGTATTTTTTACCTCCTTCGTGATCCAGTAAGCTCATGGCCGATAATTTTCTGTCCCAGGAAGAAGTCGATGCGCTGCTGAAAGGCGTCACCGGCGAACAGGATGAGGTGCGCCCGGCGGAAGACCCGTCCAGCATCCGTCCGTACAACCTGGCGACGCAGGAACGCATCGTGCGCGGCCGCATGCCGACGCTGGAGATCATCAACGAGCGCTTCGCGCGCCTGCTGCGCATCGGCCTGTTCAATTTCCTGCACCGCAGCTCGGAAATCTCGGTAGGGCCGGTGCGGGTGTCGAAATACAGCGAATTCATCCGCAACCTGGTGGTGCCGACCAACCTCAACCTGGTGCACATCAAGCCTTTCCGTGGTACCGCGCTAGTCGTGTTCGACCCGACCCTGGTGTTCCTGATGGTGGACAACCTGTTCGGCGGCGACGGCCGCTTCCACACCCGGGTCGAGGGCCGCGACTTCACCCAAACCGAGCAGCGCATCATCGCGCGCCTGTTGGACATCGTGTTCGAAACCTACTCCAAGTCATGGGAGCCGGTGTATCCGATCCAGTTCGAATACATCCGCTCCGAAATGAACACCCAGTTTGCCAACATCGCCACCCCCAACGAAGTGGTGGTGGCAACCACCTTCAACATCGAGCTGGGACAGGTTTCGGGCGAGTTGCACGTCTGCACGCCGTACTCGATGATCGAGCCGGTGCGCGACCTGCTGACTTCCAGCCTGCAGGGCGAAACGCTGGAAGTGGACAAGCGCTGGATCCGCCTGATGACGCAGCAGATCCAGACCGCCGAAGTCGAAATCATCGCCGATCTGGGTGTCGCCAAGGTCACCCTGGGCGATATCCTGAACATGAAGGCCGGCGACATCATCCCGCTGGCGATTCCGGAAACCGTGGCCGCCAAGGTGGACGGCGTACCGGTGATGGAGTGCAGCTACGGCAAGCTGAACGGCCAGTACGCGCTGCGCGTGGAAAAACTGCTGACGCACGCCAATTCCGAATCTCAAGGAGACGAACATGTCTGATACTGCCGATACCCAGGCCATCTCGGAAGACGACTGGGGCGCCGCCATCGCCGAGCAGGCGCAGGCCGAGGCCGCGGCGCAAGCCAAGAGCGCCAGCGCCGACGTATTCCAGGATTTTGCCAGCCCTTTGGGGCGAACCGACACCCATAACGATATCGATTTCATTCTCGATATCCCGGTCCAACTGACGGTCGAGCTGGGACGTACCAAGATCGCCATCAAGAACCTGCTGCAGCTGGCGCAAGGCTCGGTGGTCGAGCTGGACGGCCTGGCTGGCGAACCGATGGACGTGCTGGTCAATGGCTGCCTGATCGCCCAGGGCGAAGTGGTGGTGGTGAATGACAAGTTCGGCATCCGCTTGACTGACGTCATCACGCCGTCGGAACGCATCCGCAAGCTCAACAAATGAGCGGTTTCCGATGGCTGGCAATGCCGCTGATGCTGGCGGCAGCAGCGGTGCGGGCAGCGGAAGCCACCCTACCGGCCGCAACGCCGGCAGCCGCCGCCGCGCCGTCGGCCGGCAGCCTGTTGCAGGTCTTGCTCGGCCTGATCGTGGTGCTGGCGCTGATGGCCGCCGCCGTCTGGCTGATGAAGCGCTTCGGCATTGCCCGTGGCGCCGGCAATTCGGTGGTGAAGATCGTCGGTGGCATTTCGGTCGGCAACCGCGAACGGGTGTTGGTGCTGGAAGTGGCCGACCAATGGATCGTGGTCGGCGTTGCTGCCGGCCGCGTCAGTGCGCTGGCCAGCATGCCGCGCCAGGAACACAGCGCGGCAACCGCTGCTGTTCCCGCCGCCAGCTTTTCCGGCTGGCTGAAACAAACCATCGACAAGCGCAATGGCAACCAGTAAGCACTCCGTTTTCGTTGCGCCGCAATCCCCTAACTCTGCATCGATCGCCAGCGCAGCGCGGCGCTGGCTGCCGCTGGCCCTGCTCTGCCTGCCGCTGCTGGCGGGCGCGCAGCAGGCCGGCCTGCCCGCATTGACCAGCACCCCGACGCCGGGCGGCGGCCAGTCATATACCCTCAGCCTGCAAACGCTGCTGCTGTTGACCGCGCTGTCGTTCCTGCCGGCGGTGCTGCTGATGATGACCAGCTTCACCCGCATCATCATCGTGCTGTCGATCCTGCGCCAGGCGATCGGCACGCAGTCGGCGCCGCCGAACCAGGTGCTGGTCGGGCTGGCGCTGTTCCTGACGCTGTTCGTGATGGGGCCGGTGTTCGACAACATCTACACCGAGGCCTGGCAGCCGCTGCAGGAAGACAAGATCACGATGACGGAGGCGCTCGACAAGGGCGTGGCGCCGCTGAAGGCGTTCATGATGAAGCAGACCCGGCAATCCGACCTGGCGCTGTATGTGAAACTGTCGAACAGCGCCCAGCCGCAGGGACCGG
The DNA here is from genome assembly GCA_035497775.1 of Burkholderiaceae bacterium. Classification (GTDB taxonomy): domain Bacteria; phylum Pseudomonadota; class Gammaproteobacteria; order Burkholderiales; family Burkholderiaceae_D; genus DATJCV01. Next base: position 12,534 of record DATJCV010000371.1, read on the forward strand.
AAGACGTGTCGCTGCGGGTACTGGTGCCGGCCTTCGTCACCAGCGAATTGAAGACCGCGTTCCAGATCAGCTTCGCCATCTTCATCCCGTTCCTGATCATCGACATGGTGGTCGCCAGCGTCCTGATGTCGATGGGGATGATGATGGTGTCGCCGGCGATCGTCTCGCTGCCGTTCAAGCTGATGCTGTTCGTGCTGGTGGACGGCTGGCAGTTGTTGATCGGCTCGCTGGCACAGAGCTTCTACTGAGGAAATTGGAATGACCCCGGAAAGCGTGATGACCATGGGCCGGCAGGCGGTGGAAGTGATGTTGATGGTGGCCGCGCCGCTGTTGCTGGTGGCGCTGGCGATCGGCCTGGTGGTCAGCATTTTCCAGGCCGCGACCCAGATCAATGAAATGACGCTGTCGTTCATTCCCAAGCTGGTCGGCATCTTCGTCGCGCTGGTGCTGGCCGGGCCGTGGATCCTGTCGGTCATGCTGGACTACATGCGCCACATGCTGACCAGCATCCCCAGCCTGATCGGCTAGGGCGCCGCCAGCGCGCAGCGCCCGCCCCGTCCGCCGACATCTACCTGATGATCACCGTCTCCAGCGCCGAACTGCAGGCATGGATCGCCGGCCTGTTGTGGCCGCTGTCGCGCATCCTCGGCCTGATCATGGTGGCGCCGCTGTTTTCCAACCGCAGCATACCGATGCGGGTGCGGGTTGCGCTCGGCATCATGATCGCACTGATCGTGGCGCCTACCGTGACCAACGTGCCGGCGATCGACCCGATGTCCGTCGCCGGCATTTTACTGCTGGCGCAGCAAATGGTGATCGGCATGGCGATGGGCTTTGCCATGCGCCTGGTGTTTGCCGCGGTCGAGATGGCCGGCGAGATGACCGGAATGACCATGGGCCTGGGTTTTGCGACGTTTTTTGATCCGCAATCGCAAGGACGCTCGTCGGCCGTCAGCCAGTTCCTGGCGCTTCTGATGTTGATGATCTACCTCGCCGCCAACGTTCACCTGGTGCTGCTGTCGGTGCTGGTGGAGAGCTTTTCGGCGCTGCCGGTCTCGCCGGCGCCGCTGGAGGGCGAAGCAATCCGGCAACTGGTGCTGGCAGGCGGGCGCATCTTCAACCTCGGGGTGCAACTGGCGCTGCCGATGGTGGCGGCGCTGTTGATGACCAACATGGCGCTCGGCATCCTGACCCGCGCGGCGCCGCAGTTGAACCTGTTCGGCATCGGTTTTCCAGTCACGCTGACGGTCGGCTTCATTCTGATCGCGCTGTCGCTGCCCTATCTGGCGACGCCAATGGAGCGCTTGCTGCAGGATGGAATCGAGCTGGTACGGCACTTGGGCAGCATGCCGCCGGCTGTCCCAGCACAGTGATTAAGGATGGAGTATGCTGCTTTTCCGGACGTTTATAAACCGGAACGGGACGGCACCTTCAGGAGTATATGCCGGACGACCGTTCTACATGTACTGGAACAGGGATAATCCAGAGGCGCTGACGTACGCCTTTTGCGCCGCCTGCAGGGTGATCTGCTGCTGCATCAACCGCGAATAGGCTTCCACCGGGTCCAGGCCGATCAGATCGGACAGGTTCTGCTGGTACTGGATGTCGCGCGCACTGCCGGTGTCATCCAGCGCATCGATTTCGTTCAGGCGGGCGCCGATCGAGGCGCGCACGGTGAGCACGTTGTCCAGGGTCTTGTCGAGATTGCCGTTGGCGGTAGCCAGATCCGCCGCGAGCTTGGCCTTGCCGGCATCGTCCACCACCGGCGTTTCCAGCAGCGTGATCAGGTCCTGCAGGGTCTTGAAAATATCTTCGCCTGGCTTGCCATCGCCCTGGAATATCTTCTGCCCGGAATCGCTGATATCCATCGTGCGCGCGGCCTCGACCTGCAACTGGCGGCGCTCGGCGTCGCCCTGGTACTGGGCGCCGGCGGTGGTTTTGGAAAACGCCGGGGTGGTCACCTGATAGCCGGAAAACAGGTAATTGCCGGAGCCGTCGGTACTGTTCGCCAGCCCCAGCAATTCGTCGAAACGGCCGCGCAATTCGGTCGCGATCGAAGCACGGTCACTGTCTTTCAAGCCGCCGTTGCCGGCGCGGACGATTGCCCCCTTGAGGTCGTGCAGCAGCGGCGTCACCCCTTGCAGCGTGCTTTCGACCATCATCAGCGAAGTCTTGGCATTCTGGCGGTTGACGCCGTACTGCTGGTTGACCGCCTGCGCCTGCGAGACGTCGAGCGCGCGCGCGGCGGCAACCGCATCGTCGGCCGGCGTCAGCACGCGGCGATTGGTGCTGATCTGCTGCATGGTCTTGTTCAAGGCCGACTGCAGGTCGCCGATCCGGCCGGCGCCGGTCTCAAACATGATGTTGCTGGAAACGCGCATGATGAATCGCCTTTAACGACCGAGTGACAACAAGGTATCGAACATGGTGCTGGCGGTCTGCATGACCTTGGCCGCCGCCTGGTAAGCCTGCTGGAAACGCATGATGTTGGCCGCTTCCTCGTCCAGGTTGACGCCGGATTCCGCTTGCTGCGCCTGGCGCGCCGACGCCAGTTGACTGGCTTCGGCGGTGCGGTTCACATCCAGTTCGTGGGTCTTGTTGCCGATCAGGCTGACCAGTTGCGAGTAAGCGCCCTGATAGCTGGCGGTGCCGCCGATCAGCGTGTTTTTGGTCTGCAGTTCGCCCAGTTTCAGTGCGTTGCCGTTGTCGCCGACATTGTTGTTGGGGCGCAGGATGAAGGTGTCGCCATCCTTCAAGTCGTCGCCGCTGATGGTGAAATTGATACCGCGAATAGTGATGGTTGCGCCGTCGGTGTAGTCGACCGGCGTCTCGACAGTCCCGGCCGGCATCAGCGTCACCGTAAAGCCGGGCGGGGTTGCCAGCGCATCGTATTTGAGCGTGAGCGTCTCTCCCCGCTGCAAAGGCGCGCCGGCGTAGCTGGCGTCGACCCCGCTCACCTGGATCGCGCCGTTGCCGGTATTGCCGCTCCCGATGGACGACAGAACCGGGTTGGCCGGTGCGCCGGCCGCCGCGATTTTGGTGGTGTCGCTGATCAGGACTTTGAATTGTTCCGCTCCATTCGCGGTTGGCTTGATCAGGAAGCTGTCGCCAGCCGCGGGCGTACCGGAAGCCAAGCTGAAATCGACGCCGTCGATGGTTTGCGGAAAAGTGCTGAAGGTGGTGACGGCGCCATCCGACAGCCGCGTCACCTTATAGTTGCTGCCGTCATATTGCAGCCGGTAATTGCTGGTGGTTAGCTTGGAGGGATCGCTGATGGCGGCAGCCATCGCCGCGTCGCCGGTGTTATTCTTGTTTTTGCTGACGGCCGGCTGTCCCACCGCGAAAAATTTTCCTCCGGCGTCGCCGTTCTGATCCACCCCTTGCATGTGCTGGGCGTTGAAATCCGTCGCCAAACCGATCGCCACCCGTCCCAGCGCGTTTTGCGCCACATCCAGCGTTTGCGAGCGGAATTCGAACAAGCCGCCGAGCTTGCCGCCGGCCAGCGTGCTCTCCGGCAGCAACGAGATGCTGCCGTTCCTGTTGAGATATCCGACCTGCAGCCGTCCGGCATCGTCCGGCGCCGGCGCCGTGGTCAGCGAAAAAGCCTCGGTGCCCAGCACCAGCGGCTGGCCGTTGCCGATCGACACGCCATAGCTGTTGCCATCCTGCTTGACCACGGTCGCCTTGACTTCCTTGTTGAGATCGGCGATCACCTGGTCGCGCTGATCCAGCAAGTCGTTCGGCGGCTGGCCGCCGACGCTGGCCTTCTGGATCGCGTCATTCAACTGCGCGATCTGGCGCGCATAGGCGTTGATGCTGGTGACGCTGGCGGTGATCTGGCTGTTGACGTCTTCGCGGCTGGCGGTCAGTTGGCTGTCGAGGCTCTGGAAGCGCGCCGCCAGCGTCTGCGCACCGGACAGCATTGCCTGGCGCGACGCCGCAATGTTCGGATTGGCAGTCAGATCCTGTATGTCCTTGAAAAAACCTTGCAAGGCCGGCGACAGGCCGGCGGCGGTATCGGCCAGCAGGTTGTCGATGCGGCTGATCTGCGCATGGTAGGTGTCGAGCGCGCTTTTTGCAGTTTGCGAGGCCACCACCTGGTTATTCAGAAATTCGTTATAGACGCGCAGGACGGTAGTCACCTGGACCCCCTGTCCCATGAAGCCGAATCCGAGATTCTGGGCATTCGCGGTGCTCTGGATCGCCACCTGGCGGTTGTAGCCCGGGGTTGCGGCGTTGGCAATGTTGTGCCCGGCCGTACTGAGCCCGACCTGGGCCGCGCTCAGGGCGCTCTTGCCGATACTGAGGATGTTCGAACCCATGTTCTCTTCTTCTGTGGTGGTACGGCGCGCGGACTGCCGATACCGTGTCATCGGCATTGGCGCCGAAAAACTTTAACCGCCGCTTGCGCGGGCCGAGCCGGCAGAGGTCTGGGCAATGACGCGGGTCAGCTTGGCGGCGTAATCCGGATCGGTCGCATAGCCGGCGTTTTGCAGCCCCTGGGCAAAACCCTTCACGTCCTGCGCATTGGCCAGCACGTTTTCATAGCGTGGATTGTTGCGCAACAACCTGGCGTAGTCGCGGAACGAATCGGCATACGAATCGTAGGCGCGGAATTTCTCTACCCTCTTTTGCGGCACGCCATTCACGTATTCGGTGGTGGTGGCTTCCACCACCCGGCCGTTCCAGTTGCCGCTGGCCTTGATGCCAAACAGGTTGTGACTCGGAGTGCCGTCGGCCGCGGTGATCTGGCGCTTGCCCCAGCCGCTTTCCAGCGCCGCCTGGCCCAGCATGAATTTGGCCGGAATGCCGGTACTGCGGCTGGCTTCCTCGGCCTCGGGCCCTAGCCGCGACAGGAAGGCCTGCACATGCGGCGGCTGCGACGAATTGGCGACCGGCGCCAGCATCGGATTCGGCCGCGGCGGCAACGCGGCGACGCCATTGCGGGCCGGAACCGCCGTAGCGGGCGCGCCCGCCGCATCGGCAGCCGGCTTGCCGACGGTATTCGATAACTGCCGGATCAACACATCGGCCAGGCCGACCCCTCTGGATGCCATGCTCTGGCTCAATTGCTGATCCAGCATCGAAGTAAACATCCGGCTTTGCTGGTTGTCGAACACGCCGTCCTGCGGCGTGGCGTCGCGCATGCTCTTCATGACCATGTTCATGAACAGCGCTTCGAACTGGCGCGCGGTGGCTTTCAGCGCTTCCGGCGAGTTCTGCCGCGCCGCCTGGCGCAAGTCGCCGACGCTCTTGCCGTCGATGGCGAGCTGGCCGGACAAATTATTGGCGGCGTTGAGCATGACTTATCAAATAATTTCCAGTTCGGCACGCAAGGAGCCGGCCGCCTTCATCGCCTGCAGGATTGCCAGCAAATCTTGCGGGGTGGCGCCGATCGCATTGAGTGCCTTGACCACATCGGCCAGCGAGGCGCCGCCGGGCAACAGCATCACCTTGCCCGGCTCCTTGTTGATCTCGATCTGCGACGTCTGGGTGACCACGGTCTGGCCACCCGACAGCGGCGCCGGCTGGCTGATGACCGGCTCGGTATTGATCACTACCGACAGATTGCCGTGCGACACCGCGCAGGTGTCCAGCGTCACGGTCTGGTTCATCACCACCGAGCCGGTACGCGCATTCAGGATCACTTTCGCCATCATTTGCGCCGGCGTCACATCCAGGCTCTCCAGCGCACCCAGGAATGCCACCCGCTCGTTGCTGCCGGCCGGCGCCTGCACCTGGATCACGCGGCCATTCTGCGCCGCCGCGATATTGGCGCCGAAACGGTTGTTGACTGCCTGCACCACCCGGCTGGCGGTGGAAAAATCGCTGTGATTGAGTTCGAGATTGATCACGTTGTCCTGGCCGACTGCGCTCGGCACCGCGCGCTCGACCGTGGCGCCGGATGAAATGCGGCCGACGCTCAAGTGATTGATCTGCCTCGAGCTGCCGCCGGCGGCGGCGCCGGCGCCGCCGACCACGATGCTGCCCTGCGCCATGCCGTAGATCTGGCCATCGGCGCCTTTCAACGGCGTCATCACCAGCGTGCCGCCGCGCAGACTCTTGGCATTGCCCATCGAGGACACCGTGATATCCAGCATCTGGCCCGGCTGCGCGAACGGCGGCAGCGAAGCGGTCACCATCACCGCCGCCACGTTCTTCAACTGCATGCGGTTGGCCGGCGGCAGGTTGACACCCATCTGCTGCAACATGCTGACCACGCTTTGCACGGTAAACGGGGTTTGCGTGGTCTGGTCGCCGCTGCCGTCCAGCCCGACCACCAGTCCGTAGCCGATCAACTGGTTTTGCCGCACGCCCTGGATGCTGGCCAGATCCTTCAGGCGCTCGGCATGCAGCGCCGGCGCCGCGCCCAGCCCGGCCGCGCACAGCGCCATCAGCAGCAATTTGCGGGTCAGAGTGATGGTCTGTTCAAGTGCCATGTTCAATCCTGTTTTCTGCTCTACAACGGCATGACGCTGAGGAAAAAGCGCGCCAGCGCACCCATGACTTCGGTCTTGTCGATATTGGTGTTGGTGCGGTATTCGACCCGCGCATCGGCCACCTGGGTCGATGGCACGACATTGCCGGCAACGATATTGTCGGGACTGACCACGCCGGAAAAGCGGATGTATTCGGTACTCTTGTCGAGCGCAATCTGTTTCTCCCCGCTGACCACCAGATTACCGTTCGGCAGGACGTCCACCACCGTGACCGTGATGGTGCCGGTGAAGTTGTTGTTGGAATTGACCCCGCCCTTGTCTTCAAACTTGAGTGCGCCGTTGCTGGCGAACGAAGAATCGCGGGTCGTGCTGGCCGGCACCCCGAACAGCTTGGACAGGCCGAAGCTGACGCTGCCGCTCTTGCTGCCGTTGCTGTTGGCGGCCTTGCCGGCGGCGGTTTTTTCAACGATCGCAATCGTGATCACGTCGCCCACCAGGCGCGCGCGGCGATCTTCGAACAACGGCCGGTGGGCGGCGGCCTGGAAGATCGCGCCGTTGGCCGGCGCCGGCGCCGCTGCCAACTGCGGGCGCGCAGTGGTCGGCTGCATCACGATCGAATCCGGCACGCTAGCGCAGCCGCCCAGCGCGAGCAGGATGGCGAAAAAAACTACCGGCGACAGGTTTTTCATATCAGCTCCATCGCGCCTGCGAACTGCGTTGCACCCGCGTCCCGTGCGCACTTGCTTGAACATTACAGTTGAGACAACCGCTGCAGCATCTGGTCGGATGTGGTGATGGCCTTGCTGTTGATTTCATAAGCGCGCTGGGTCTGGATCATGTTGACCAGCTCCTCGACCACGTTCACGTTCGAGGTTTCCACGTAACGCTGCGCCAGCGTGCCGGCGCCGTTCTCGCCCGGCGTCTCGACGTTCGGCTGGCCCGAGGCGGCGGTCTCGATGTACAGATTCTCGCCGCGGCTTTCCAGCCCGGCCGGATTGATGAAGGTGGCCAGTTGCAGGTTGCCGATCTGCACCGGCTGGGTGGAGCCAGCCTGGGTCACCGAGACGGTGCCGTCGCGGCCGACCGTCAGGCTCAAGGGGCCGGCTGGAATCTGCATTGCCGGCTGCACCACGTAGCCGCTGGAAGTGACCAGTTGCCCCTGGCTATCGGCCTGGAACGAACCGTCGCGGGTATAGGCGGTAGAGCCATCCGGCAGCAGCACCTGGAAAAAGCCGGCGCCCTGAATCGCCACGTCCTTGTCGTTGCCGGTCTGCTGCAGGTTGCCCTGTGTATGAATGCGCTCGGTCGCCACCGGCCGCACCCCGGTGCCGAGCTGCAGGCCGGATGGCAACTGCGTCTGCTGTGACGACTGCGCGCCGGGCTGGCGCAGGGTCTGGTACAACAAGTCCTCGAACACCGCGCGCGAGCGCTTGAAGCCGGTCGTACTGACGTTGGCCAGGTTGTTCGAAATGACATCCATCTGGGTTTGCTGCGCTTCCAGACCGGTCTTGGAAATCCATAGTGAGCGAATCATTGTTCCTCCGAACCTGCAGTGCCGGCGCTCCGGGACGGGGCGCCCGCTTGATTACCGATTGTGCCTGCCGCGCGCCTAACTCAAAGCGAAGAGCTGAGCGGCTTTATTGGCGTTCGTCTCGGCGTTCTGCAACAACTTCATGTGCAGTTCGAACTGGCGCGCCAGGCTGATCATGTTGACCATCGCATCGACCACGTTGACGTTGCTGCCTTCCAGTGAGCCGCCAATCAGGCTGACGTCGGCATCCGCCTCCGCCTCGCCGCCGCCCTTCAGCCGGAACAGGCCATCGTCGCCGCGCACCAGCGCGTCCGGCGCCGGATTGACCAGCTTGATGCGGCCCAGTTCGTTGACCGCATTCTTATCACTGGTGGTCGGTACCGCCGATACCGTGCCGTCGCGGGCGATGGCCACATTCACGTTCGGCGGCACGCTGATCGGTCCGCCGTCGCCCAGCACCGGCAGGCCGTTATGCGTTTGCAGCACGCCGTTCTCGCTCAATTTCAGGCTGCCGTGGCGGGTATAGGCTTCGGTACCGTCTGCCAGTTGCACTGCAAACCAGCCGGCCCCCTGCAGCGCCACATCCAGCTCGCGCCCGGTGTGCTGCAGCGGCCCGGGCGCAAAATCGCTGCCGACCGTCGAATCGACCACAAAGGCGCGCGTCGGCAAGCCGTCGCCTTGCACCGGCACCGCGCGAAACGCGTCGACCTGGGCGCGAAAACCGGTGGTAGTGGCATTCGCCAGGTTGTGCGAGACGGTCGCCTGCTGGTGCAGGATGTGCTTGGCGCCGGTCATCGCGGTGTAGATCAGGCGGTCCATGCTTGCTCCTGTAATCGACGGTCAGCCACGCTTAGCGCAGGTTGACCAGGGTTTGCATGATCTGGTCCTGGGTCTTGATGGTTTGCGCATTGGCCTGGTAGGCGCGCTGGGCAGTGATCATGTTGACCAGCTCGGCGGTCAGGTCGACGTTGGAATCCTCAGTCGCACGCGCTTGCAGCGTACCGAAATTGCCGGTAGTCGGCGTGCCGATCAACGCTGAGCCTGCGTCTGCGCTGGCGGCAAATAGATTGTTGCCGAGCGGTTGCAAGCCGTTGGGATTGGCAAAATTCACCAGCAATACCTGACCCAGACTCTGAGTGCGGCCGTTGGAATAGCTGCCGATAATCTGCCCATCCTTGGAGATGTTGAAGCTGGACAGCACGCCCGGCGCCATGCCGTTTTGGAACTGCGCCAGATTCACGAAAGGCGAGCCGGTTTGCGTTGAACCGAGGTAGTCCACCGAAATGCCGGCCGGATCGAAGGAGGCACCCGGCTGGGCGGTCAAATTCAGCGGCGCCACGGTCGATCCGGTCATGATCCCATTGGTATCGAAGGTCAGCGTGCCAATGTCGGATTGCGTTGCCGGCGGGACAAAGGCCGGATAGGGCGCGCCGTCCACCGTGGCATACACATCCCATGTGGTCGCGGTGGCGGTCGATGTCGCCGTATTTTTCACGTAATACATTTGCACGTTGTACGTGTTGCCCAAGCTGTCGTATACCGTGACGTAGGAGGAATTGTTATAACTGGTCGGCTCTGTGGCAGCAAACGGCGTTGTCGACGGCGCGTTCAGACGCGAGTCGAGGTTGACCTTGGTCTGGATGCCGTTGGTTTCGATGGCGGGAAGGTTGGCGGTATTGATCTGCAACGGCACTGGATCGCCGCCGCCGACGCCCGCCGGCCAACCCGTCAGAAAAGCGCCGTTCTGGCTGGGATTGATGATGTACCCCTTGTCATTGAGCTGAAACTGACCGTTACGGCCATACAGCGGCGCCTGATTGGTCAGGCTCCCGACCATCCGGAAAAACCCATCGCCGTTAATTGCAATATCCAGTGGATTATTGCTGGAACTGATGTTTCCCTGAGTAAATTGCTGCGAGACATTGGCAACGTTGACCCCAATCCCGACCGGCGAATTGCCGGAACGGTTCATCGAATTCGCGTACATGTCGGCAAATTGGGCCTGCCCCTGCTTGAAGCCGACCGTGCCCGAGTTGGCGACATTATTGCCAATCACTTCCAGATTTTTTGCTGCCGCGTTCAGGCCACTCAAACCTTGTTGAAAACTCATTTTTCGCTCCTGTTTCAGACGTTCTGGTTATGTGGTGCGGGTATCAAATAATCTGCCGGACATCCGCTATGCGGACGCTGCCGAGCAACGGCAGGTTGAGCGTGATGCCTTGCGCTCCGGTCGAGATGCTGGATACCTGGCTGAAAGACAGCGCGCTGGCCGCACTGGCGGCGCCGCCGCGGGTCGCTGCGACCTCGAAGGTATAGATGCCATCGGCAGCCTGGGTGCCATCCCTGGTCTGGCCGTCCCACAACAATGGCTGCGAGCCGGCCTCTTGCCGGCCCAGATTGATCTGCTGCACGGGATTGCCGTCGGCATCGCGCACCGTGACCAGAACATCGTCCGCAGGCTCGGCCAGCTCAATGCCGAATATCGCCTTGCCATCCTGCAGCGCCATGCTTGCACCGGGCACCAGCACGCCGTGACCGATCAGGTTGGCTGCCTGCAGCACCTGGTTGCCCTGCTGGTCGCTCATCATCACCGCCAGCGTGGCATTCAGCTTTTCGATCCCGGTCACGGTCGACAACTGCGCCATCTGGCTGGTCACCTGCGCATTGTCCAGCGGGTTCAAGGGGTCTTGATTCTTCATTTGCGCTACCAGCAATTTCAGGAACCGATCCTCGGTGGCCGCGGTACCGCTGGCTTTTCCGCTATCCGAGGCGGGATTCATCGTCGCCAGCAGACTTGGGGATATCGTGTTGTTTTGCACTGTGCTCATGAGAATCCTTCCGTGCGATGGTCAGCGGCTTGTCGTGAATGATCTTATTGACCGATGGTCAGGGTTTTCAGCAGCATGGTCTTGGCCGCGTTCATGGTTTCCACGTTGGTCTGGTACGAGCGCGAGGCGGAAATCATGTTGACCATCTCTTCCACCGTATTCACGTTCGGCATCGCGACATTGCCGTCGGCGTCGGCCAGTGGATGTTTCGGGTCATACACCAGCCGCCCCGGCGAAGCATCTTCCACCACCTGCTGCACCTTGACGCCGGCCGCCGCCGTACCTTGCAGCGGAACCGCCTCGAACACCACCTGCTTCGCCTTGTAGACCTGTCCGGTCGAGCTGGTGGCACTGTCGGCATTCGCCAGATTGCTGGCGACCGCATTCAGCCGTTGCGCCTGCGCGCTCATGGCGGAACCGGCGACGTTGAAAATATTGAAGAGTGACATCTGTTAACTCCCAAAAGCCTCGCACCGAATCAACCTTGAATCGCCGCCAGCAAGTTCCTGATCTGCATACTGACCACCGTCAGGCCGGCTTCGTAGCGCAGCGCATTGTCGGCAAACTGGTTGCGTTCGACGTCCATGTCGACCGTGTTGCCATCGACATTGCCCTGCGCGGTAGTGCGGTACAGCAGCGGCGCGCCGCCCGGGCCGAGCGTGGCGCTGGCGCCGTTCAAATGCGCAGTTGCAGTTTTCACCAAACCGCCGTTCGTCTGTTTGCTATGATTCAACGCTCCTTGCAGCGCCTGATTGAAATCGATGTCGCGCGCCTTGTAGTTCGGCGTGTCGGCGTTGGCGATATTCGATGCCAGCATTTGCTGCCGTTGCGCGCGCAGACTGAGCGCCATTTCATTGAAGCGCAACGCATCGTCCAGTTTTCCGATCATGTCCCGCTCCCGAAATGACCGGCCCAAGATAGTGCGTCTTGCGCCGATGAGGGTTTTGTATAGCTCATATCATACGAAAGCCGAACCGGTTCGATTGCCCGATCAAGCACCCAAACCCATCCCTATTTCACGCTTTAAGCGCTGTCGGAGTCCGTAACATTGACCGTGTCCAAAATCCCCGGTCGACATGAAAAACCCCCTGCTCATCCTGGCCGTGCTGCTATCGCTGTTGTCGGCGGCGGCCGTCGCGCACGCCGCCGACCCCCGCCAGGACCTGGCGACGCTACAGAAAACTGCGCAGCAATTCCTGCGCACGCAGGCGGCGGGACTGCCCGGCAGCGTCGAGGTCGAAGTGGATGCCTTCGATTCGCGCCTGAACCTGGCCGCCTGTCCGGCACCCAAGGCTTTCCTGGCGAACGGCAGCCGCGCCTGGGGCAAGACCACGGTCGGAGTGCGCTGCACCGCGCCGGCAGCGTGGACGGTGTACGTGGCGGCGCGCGTGCGCGTTCTTGCCGAATACGTGGCCGCCGCCGCGCCGCTGGCGCAAGGGCAAGTGATCGGCGCCGACGATGTCGCGACGCTGCAAGGCGATCTAACGACGTTGCCGCCCGGCGTCGTGACCGACCCTTCGCAGGCCATCGGCCGCAGCGTGGCGCGCTCCCTGCCCCTGGGTGCGCCATTGCGCGAAGATTCGCTGCGCAACCAGCAGGCAATCCGGACCGGCCAAGCGGTGCAATTGATCACCACCGGCCCCGGGTTTCGCATTTCCGGCGAAGGCCGCGCAGTCAACAATGCCAATGAAGGCCAGATCGCTCAGGCGCGGACCGCAGCCGGGCAACTGGTGAGCGGCATCGCCCGCGCCGGCGGCGTATTGGAAGTCCGGTTTTGATCGACCGGCGGGTTTTACGAAAGCGCGGCCAAATGTTAAAGTTTGTGACGATATCGTCGATAATCAGGTGCGCCCTGAGGCGATTTGCCCTAACCAGACAAGGATGATGTCGTGAAAATCGATAATTCGATCAAGAAAAGCACCGGTTTGCCGGTTGGGCCGGCCGAGACACGCGGTGGCAAGAGCGCCGGGAAGGCGGCCGCTGCCGGGGCAGCCAGCGCCGCTCCGGCCTCCGACAATGTGCATATTTCCGCGCAACTGAAGGCGCTGTCCGGCCAGGTGGCCAGCGGCGCCGTATTCGATAGCGGCAAGGTCGAGGAAATCAAGGCGGCAATCGCTGGCGGTCAGTTTCAGGTTGACCCCGAAAAAGTCGCCACTGGCTTGCTGGAATCGGTGCGCGATCTGATTCACTCACGCAAAAGCTGACGATGACCACAACGCTCCCCGACCCTGCCAGCAATCTGGCCGAAGAACAACAGGTAGTGCAAAGCCTGCTGGCTTTGCTGCAACGGGAGCAAACGCGGTTGATGGCGACGGGAATCGACGGTCTGCCCGAAATGACCGTAGAAAAAAACACCTTGATCAACCGCATGGCGGTACTCGGCCGGGCGCGCTACGCGGCGCTGGCAGCCGTAGCCCACGACGCCGACGAGAATGGCATGCGGGCCTGGCTGGAGCAGGGTCCGCACCATGCCGCGCAGCGGCTCTGGACCGATTTGCGCACTCAGGCCGAAGCGGCCAGGGAATTGAATCGCACCAACGGCCTGTTGATTGGCAAGCGCCTGGCGCACAACCAGGCCGCGCTGAATGTATTGCAAGGAAGTGCTGCCGGCGGTAATTTCTACGGTCCGGACGGTCAATCCACCAGCCGCAGTTCGAACCATCGCCTGATTGTAGGCTGATCACACAGAATGATCGCTGGCGGCACTCTGCCAGCCTCACGCTTCTTCCGTATCTCGCCCTATCTCCGCATATCGACTCACGAACTGCCTGCAACTGGCTAAATAGTTTGCGATTCGTCATCGCCAACGCGCTTTTCGGCCGGCTTTGCCAAAAATAGCGGCCAAATTGGCCGTTTAGACATTGCTCGCAGCCGCACGCGCCCGGTAGACTTGGCACTCATCCCTGTCATCTTGCCTAGCGCGCCATGCCTGCGGACGTTGTCGGCGTCGGCATCGCAGTCTGCGCTGCACGCCGATGCTGTCCAAAAAATTCTTCCTGTCGATCCTTGCCGCCATCGCCACCGCCGCCCAGGCCGGTGGCTCGGCCCCCTTGTTTTCGGCTCGCCCCCTGGTGCTGCCGGATCTGGCGCTGCCCAGCGATCTGCCAGCCAGGCGCTTTGCGATCGACCAGCAAAGCGCCACCCTGGGCGGCGATACCCGCGACCAGACCTGGACCACGCACGTGAACTATGCAACCGACCCCGCACTCAGCGTTGCTTACGGCCTGCGGCTCGACCCCACCCTGGCTGGCGGCACCAACCTGGTTTATGGCACGCGCCACAAGGAGCTGCTGCTGAATGCGATTTACGCGCCGCAAACGGATCTGCGTTTCAAGTTCAGCGGCGGCCAGCTGCGTCGCACCGACGACTTCGAATTCGCTTCCGGCACGTACGCCGATAGCGTGATGCAGCACACTTACCTGGTGGGCGTGCGCAAATACTGGGGCAGCGCATTGTTTTCCGACTTCAGCCTGAACGCATGGCATGCTTATGCAGACGATACCGACCCTGGACAACAAGCCCTAATACAAGAAACCGCAGCGGCCAAGGAGCTGTATATCGATCCGCGCGCGCTGGCGACCGGCACCCGGCGCGGCTACCTGCTCAATCTCGCGCTCACGCCGCTGCCGGAATCACGACTGGAACTCGGCACCGGCGTCGATCAAACCAGCTACCACTTCGCCGATGGCAGCGCTTCGCATGACGACAGTGCCTCGCGCCGCCTGCACTACACCCAGTACCTGAACAACTGCGCGCGCCTGCAAGGCAACTATCAGCGCAAGGCTGCATGGCGCAGCTTTGGCGTCAGCCTTGCCAGCGGCGCCTGGAGCATCGGCGCCGCGCGCAGCGTTGACCGCGACAGCGGCGATGGCGGCTATGCGATCAATGCCGGCTACACCATTCCGATGGGGAAAACCGGCGGTCGCCCTTCCAGCTGCGGGTCCGACCTGAACCAGGCACGCACGTTTGGCTCGATGGTCAATAGCAGTGTCACGCGCAGCGGCAACTTGCCCGTGGAGCCGCTGGTGCAGGTCGATCCGACTGCGCGGCCGGTGCTCAGCGCGGTATGGGCCAGGGATCAAGTGCAGTAGGCTGGCCCCGACCGCGGCCATCACTGTTCGTCACGCTGCGGCAGGGTGGCGCCATCCTCGGCGGCCTTGAGAGGCTCGCTTTCGTGGCGCCGGATGCGCTGAAATTCCTTTTGCAGGCGGGCGATCTCCTCATCCCCCATATTTTCCAGGTCGACCAGGCCGGTACGGGCGTTTTCAATCGCACATAACAGTTCGTCGAGCTTCAACTGCATCGCCTGGGCATCCCGGTTTTGGGAGTTCTGGATGATGAACACCATCAAAAAGGTGACCACCGACGTCCCGGTATTGATCACCAGTTGCCAGGTATCCGAATAGCCGAACAAGGGACCCGTCACAGCCCAGACGGCGATCACCAGGCAGGCGATCAGAAATGCCCAGGACGAGCCAACCGTGAGAGCGCAGTATTGCGCGAATCGATGAAAAATTCCGCTCATGATCTGCTTCCGCTGTAGCGATGGCCCTGCACCTCGATGCCGGCCTTGCCATCTTCAGTCCGGCGGCGCCCGGCGGCTAGACTACACCGGATTGCCTGGTCCTGCGGAGGCGTCAAACAGATTTTCCCAGGGCAATTTTATGCACGATGGAGGAAAGTGAACGGCGAATGCTGCTTAGCTGCCCTCGGACGGAGAGACCGGCAGTTCGGTCACGGTTTCCGGCAGGGACGACAGAATCACCACTTCGACGCGGCGGTTGCGCTGCCGTTGCTCCGGCGTATCGTTGGCATCGACCGGGCGGGTATCGCCATAGCCGAGCGCAGTCAGACGCTGCTTGTCCACGCCATGATCGATGAACAACCGCACCACGCTGCCGGCGCGCACCGCCGACAATTCCCAGTTGGAGGGAAACAGCGCGGTGGCGATCGGGATGGTGTCGGTATGGCCTTCAACCTGAATCACGTGTTGGCCATCCTTCAGTACCGCGGCCACCGCAATCAGCGCCTGGATCGATTCGGGGGTCAGCTTCGCTTCGCCGGGCGCGAACAGGACGCTGGCGTTGATTTCGATCTTGACACCGCGGCTGCTTTGCGTGACGCGCACCTTGCCTTGCTTCACCAGCGGCGCCAGCGCACCGAGCACGCTGCGCGCCATCGCCGTCATGCGCTCTTTCTCGCGCCGCAGCGCTTCGCTGTTGTGCGGCTTAGGGATGCCGAGCTGCATCGGCCGCGCCGGCATTTGTGGCGGGATCTGGGTCGAACCGGGCGGCACCAGCGGCGTCATGTGGGCCTGGCCGAAGGCGCTGCCCAGCGCATTGGACAGTACCCGATATTTGCCTTCATTGATCGACGACACTGCGTACATGACGACGAAAAACGCAAACAGGAGCGTCATGAAGTCGGCGTACGAGACCAGCCAGCGCTCATGGTTATCCGCTTCGTCTTCGTGTTTTTTTCGCGCCATGCTGATGATTCCGAATCAAGCAAAGAAGTCGGCGCCAAAGCCGTTCAACGCGCCGGAGAAATCGGGCCGAACAGCATGGTTTCCGGACGGCTCCCGTTGCAGCCATATACTCCCATAATTTATATGGATTCGCGCTCTAAATATATATGCATTGTCAATATACTCCCGACTCACAGAGTTCGGCGAGTAATTTCCGCTATTCAAAATAGGCGCGCATCCGTTCTTCGATCACGCGCGGATTGTCGCCTTGCGCAATCCCGGCAAAGGCGTCGAGCAGCATATCCAGCCGCTGCACCTGCTGCGCCACTACCGCCTTCAACTTGTTGGCGATCGGCAGGAACACCAGATTGGCCAGGCCGACACCGTAAATGGTGGCGACGAAGGCAACCGCGATGCCGGCCCCCAGCTTGGACGGATCAGACAGGTTTTCCATCACGTGAATCAACCCCAGCACAGCACCGATGATGCCGATGGTCGGCGCATAGCCGCCGGCGGCTTCCCATATTTTCAATGCCTGGCGCCGGCCGCTTTCGTAGGTGGCGATGTCGACTTCCAGGATTTCGCGCATCCGGGCCGGTTCGATGCCGTCCACCAGCAGGCGCAGCCCCTTGGCGATGAATGGATCTTCGGCCCGCTCCAGGAAGCGTTCCAGGCTGAGCAAGCCTTCGCGCCGGGCGGTGAAGCTCCAGATGCCGGCATCGCGAATCAACGCTTCATGCTCCAGCGGCGGCGGCAGAAAGGCCCACACCACCATGCGCGCGCCGCGCACAAAAGGCAGCAGGCCGCTTTGCAGCAGCACCGCGCCCAGCGTGCCGATGACGACGATGACGAAGGCGGCCGGCTGCACCAGCGAGGCCAGATTACCGCCTTCCAGCAACTGGCCGCCGAGAATGCCGACCGCCGCCAGAACCAGCCCGGCTACGCTACCCCAGTCCACGCCTGCTCCCTCAAGGTGGCGCGCATGCGCGCGATGGCCTGGCCATGCAACTGGCAGACGCGCGACTCGGACACGCCCATCACGGCGCCGATTTCCTTCAGATTCATTTCCTGTTCGTAGTACAGCCCCATCAGGATTTTTTCGCGCTCGGGCAAAGCGGTGATGGCGTCGATCACGGCTTCGCAAAAGCCGTTGTTCAACAATTGCTGCAGCGGATCGTCTTTGGTGTCGGGGCAGTAGCGGTCGAGGAAATGCTCGTGGCCGCCTTCGGAGTTGTCGTGGAAATCCTCGTAATACACCAGTTGGTGGCCACCGCCGTCGGCCAGCATGTCCTGATAGGCTTTCAACGACAGCTTCAGTTGCTTGGCGATTTCGGTTTCTTTCGGGGACCGCCCGAGGCGCTGCTGCAGCGTCGCCATCGCGGTTTCAATCTTGCGCATGTTCTGGCGCATGCTGCGCGGCAACCAATCGCTGCTGCGCAATTCGTCCAGCATGGCGCCACGGATACGCTGCACCGCGTAAGTTTCGAACTGCGCGCCGTGGGTTTCTTCATAGCGGTTGACGGCATCCAGCAAGCCGATCATGCCGGCCTGCACCAAGTCGTCGACTTCGACGCTGGGCGGCAACCGGGCTTTCATTTGAAAGGCGAGCTTCTTGACCAGCGGCGCATGCTGCGCGAGCAGATTATCCCTGTCCGTTTTTCCGTTGGCGTTATACATGGTCAAATCCCGCGATTGGCTCCGCCAGCCAGCATGCCATTGTTACCCAAAGGCAACTCTCTCAGCGCCAAGCGTCCAGCCAGGCGCCGGAACGCGACCGAGGCGCCGGCCAGCGGGAAGGCATCCACGACCGCGCGCCCGAGGCGGGCGGCACGGCCGATGTGGTCGTCGGCCGGGACCGAGCCGACCGCGTGCAGCGGCAAAGCCAGGTAGCGATTGGCCGCCTGCGCCATGTTGCGAAACACCAGTTGCGCCTGTTCTTCACTGGCACCCGATACCAGCACGCCAAACGAGCGCCGACCGAACGCGGCATTCATGCGCTTGATCAGCGCATAGCCGGCAGTGATCGAGGCGGCATCGGTCGCTACCTGCACCACCATTTCGCCAGCCGCCAGCGCCGCCAGTGGCAGGCTGCCGTCGTCGCCGAGCGCGGCGTCCGCCAGCACGATGTCGCTTTGCTGTGTCAGCCGGCCACATAGCCGTTCCAGTTCGTCTGCATGCGCCGGCCGGTTGCCGGTCGCAACCAGCGCCGCCAGCCGAAAGCCCTGCGGCAGCATGCGCACCGCCTGCTCCAGCGTGCATTCGCCGCGCGCCGCCTGCATCAGGGTCGCGCGCGGCAAGTCGCCCAGGCGGCCGGCGACGCCATCCGCCCGCAGACTGGCGTCGAGCACCAGGACATCGCTGCCGGCGCGCGCCAGAGAGGCGCCAAGATTAATCAGCGTCGCGCTCTTCTCAGCTTCCGGCAGCACCGACAGCAGCGTGACAATACGCGGCTTCGGCCCTGCCAGCATGCGCCGCAAGCCTTCCGCCTGGTCGTGCTCGTAATTAGGCAAGGCTCACCTCGCGCAGGCTCTTGTCGTTCATCGCACGCGCGGCGTTGGCCACCACCAGCGGCAATTCGGCGTCCTGGAAAAGGAACGGTGCAGTTTCGCGTTTCAGCTTGAAGGCGCGGTCGACCAGGTAATGGCGATTGGCCACATGCAGGTCTTCCGGCACGCGCTGGCCGTTGGCGACGTAATACAGGCAGAGCTTGTGGCGAATCAGCGCATCCAGCGTGCTGCCGATGGTGGCCGCCTCGTCCAGCTTGGTCATGATGCAGCCGGCCAGGCCATCACCCTTGTAGGCACGGATCACTTCGTTCAGGGTTTCGCCGGTCGAGGTGGCGTTCAGGCACAACAGGCGCTTGACCTCGGTGCCAGCGCCGGACAACATCGCCACCTGCTGCGCCACCATCTGGTCGCGCTGGCTGACGCCGATCGTGTCGATCAGCACCATGTGCTTGCCTTTCAATTCCTGCAGCGCGATCCTCAGGTCGGCTTCGTCCTTCACCGAATGCACCATGACGCCGAGGATCTTGCCATAGATGCGCAATTGCTCGTAGCCGGCGATACGGTAGCCGTCGGTGGTGATCAGCGCCAGCTTGCCAGCACCGTGCCGCATCACGCAGCGTGCCGCCAGCTTGGCGGTGGTGGTGGTCTTGCCGACCCCGGTCGGGCCGACCAGCGCGTACACGCCGCCCTTTTCCAGGATCTGGTCTTCGTTATTCATCGTGGCCAGATTGCGCGCCAGGACGGTCTTGATCCAGTTCATGCCAGCTTCCCGGCTGTCGCCGTCCCGCAGCTTTTCGGTCAGGTAGCGCGCCAGGCTGGCGGAAAAGCCGGCCGCCAGCATCTCGCGCATGGCCACCGCCTTCATCGGCTCGCGCTTTTGCTGCGCGCCCCAGGCCAGCCCGGCCAGTTGTGCTTCCAGCATGCCGCGCATCGAACGGATTTCGCTCATCACTTCATTCAGCTCGTTGCCGCCGACCGCCGCAGCCGCAGGTGCGGGCGCGGGCGCCGGCTCCGGAGCCCGATTGAACATCGCAGCCAGATTCGCCGCCTGCATGTTTTCGTTGCGACGCGGCAGCGCTTCGACCACGGGTTCCCGGTCGCGCGCGGGAGCCGCCAGCGAAGCGATGTCGTCGTGCGCCAGCGCCAGGATTTCGACCCCTCCCTCCACCGTGCGGTTGGACAGGATCACCGCGTCCGGTCCGATCGCATCGCGCACCTGGCGCAATGCCTCACGGGATGAGTGGGCTAGAAATTTCTTGACGTTCATGCTTGGCCTCCAATCAGGCTGGTGACTCTAATGGTTTTCGAATCGGGCAGTTCGGTCTGCGACAGCACCTTCAACTGCGGCAGCGCGCGGCGCAGGAAGCGGGCCAGCAAGGCTCGCAGCGGCGCCGGCACCAGCAGCACCGGCGGCAGCCCCAGTTGTTCCTGCTGGCGCGTGGCGTGCTCGGCCTGCTGCGCCAGGGCGTCGGCCAAGCCGGGTTCGATGCCGGCGCCCTCCGGGCCGCTGGCGTGCAGCGCCTGCATCAACAAGCGCTCGAGCCGATTGTCCAATGTCATCACCGACAGTTCGCCGGTGGATGGGAAAATCTGCTGCACGATTGCCGGGCCGAGCGCGACGCGCACCATCGCCGTCAGCTCATTCGGGTCCTGCGTGCGCAGCGCCTGTTCCGCCAGGGTTTCGACGATGGTGCGCATGTCGCGGATATGAATGCCTTCGGCCAGCAGGTTCTGCAGCACCTTTTGCAGCGTGGCCAGCGGAATCAGCTTCGGCACCAGATCTTCCACCAGCTTCGGCGCATCCTTGCCGACGTGGTCCAGCAATTGCTGCACTTCCTGCCGCCCCAGCAGGTCCGCCGCGTGGGTCGTGATCAGGTGGTTCAAATGGGTGGCGACCACGGTGCCGGCATCAACCACGGTATAGCCCATGGTCTGCGCCTGTTCGCGCATGGCGCCATCGACCCAGGTGGCCGGCAGGCCAAAGGCCGGATCGCTGGTGGTCGGGCCCGGCAAGGCGCCGGTCACCATGCCGGGGTTGATCGCCAGGAATTGGCCGGCGTGCGCCTCGCCGCTGCCGACCTCGACCCCTTTCAGGGTAATACGGTAGGCCGACGGCTTCAGCTCCAGGTTGTCGCGGATATGCACCGGCGGCGACAGGAAGCCCACTTCCTGCGCGAACTTCTTGCGGATGCCCTTGATCCGGCGCAGCAGTTCGCCGCCCTGCCCCTTGTCCACCAGCGGGATCAGGCGATAGCCGACTTCCAAGCCGAGGGTATCGACCGGGACGATGTCTTGCCAGGTCGCTTCCTCGATTTCGGGCGCGGCCACCGCAGCCGCCGCCTCCGGCGCCGCCTGCACCGCCTGGACGGCGCGCTGCGACAGCACGTAGGCGCCGCCGCCCAGCACGCCTGCCAGCAGCAGGAAGGCGACGTGCGGCATGCCGGGGATTAGGCCCATGCCGCCGATGATGGCGGCGGTGATGTACAGCACCTGCGGCTTGGCCAGCAACTGCCCGACCAATTGGCCGCCGATATCCTGTTCGCTGGCCACGCGCGACACCACCACGCCGGCGGCGGTGGAAATGATCAGTGATGGAATCTGCGCCACCAGACCATCGCCAATGGCCAACAGCGTATAGTTTTTCAGCGCCAGATCGAACGCCAGGTCATGTTGCACCATGCCGACCACCAGACCGCCAATGATGTTGATGACGGTGATGATGATGCCGGCGATGGCGTCGCCGCGCACGTATTTGGAAGCGCCGTCCATGGCGCCGTAGAACTCGGCTTCCTGCCCAACTTCCTGGCGGCGGCGACGCGCTTCCTGCTCGCCGATCAGGCCGGCATTGAGATCGGCGTCGATCGCCATCTGCTTGCCGGGCATCGCATCCAGCGCAAAGCGCGCACCAACCTCGGCGATGCGGCCGGCGCCCTTGGTGACCACCATGAAGTTGATGATGGTCAGGATCACGAATACCACCAGACCAACCGCATAGTTGCCGCCGATCAGAAAATGGCCGAACGCCTCGATCACCTTGCCGGCAGCGTCCGGCCCGGTATGCCCCTCGGTCAGCACGATGCGGGTGGAGGCGACGTTGAGCGACAGGCGCAGCATGGTGGAAACCAGCAGCACGGTCGGGAACACCATGAAGTCGAGCGGCTTCACCGTATACAGTGCGGTCAGCAGGACGATGATCGACAACGCGATATTGAAGCTGAAGAACACGTCCAGCGCAAACGCCGGCAGCGGCAATACCATCATCGCCAGCATCATGACGATGATGATTGGCGCCGCCATCGCGCGTGAACCTTCGCCAGTCATCCAGGCAGGCAGTTTCAGCGCGTTCATGGCGCGACCCCAGCCGCCGCGGCCGCATTATGCGGATCCAGTTCCGGCGGCACGTCCAGCTCCTGTGGCAATTCCGGCCGCAAGCCGCCCTGCTGCTTGTAGCTGCGCAGTTGGAACACGTAGGCCAGCACTTCGGCCACCGCGGTGTACAGCGCTTCCGGAATTTCGTCGCCCAGTTCGGTATGCCGGTGCAGCGCCCGCGCCAGCGCCGGCGCTTCCAGCATCGGCACGTTGTTGGCGGCGGCGAGTTCGCGAATCTTGGCCGCGACTTCGTCGGCGCCCTTGGCCACCACTTTTGGCGCGCGCATCGCGCCGTCGGCATATTTCAGCGCCACCGCATAGTGGGTCGGGTTGGTCACCACGACGTCGGCGGTTGGCACTTCCGACATCATCCGACGCCGTGCCATCTCGCGCTGCATCGACCGGATCTTGGCCTTGATCTGCGGATCGCCATCGGATTCCTTGGATTCCTGCCGTACTTCCTGGCGCGTCATCATCAACTTCTTGGCGTAGCGCCACATCTGGAATGGCGCATCGATCAACGCGATCAGCACCAGCGCACCGACAATCGACATGAAGCCGATCAGCAACAGGCGCGCCAGATGCTGCATGCCATCCTTGGCCGATTCCACGCTGAGGCCGAGCATGGCCTCGATTTGATGACTGATCACCAGCCAGGACACGGTGCCGACCAGGATAGTCTTGGCGATCGCCTTGCCCAGCTCGACCGCGGCATTGACCGATACCATGTTGGAGAGGCCCTTCAGCGGATTGAGCTTGCCGAACTTCGGCTGCAGCGCCTTGGCCGAAAACAACCAGCCGCCGATCAACAGCGGCGAAGCCAGCGCCACGATCACCAGCAAGGCCGCGATCGGCGCAAAGGACAGCATCACGGCCGAGACGTTCGCGCCCACCTGGCTAAGCAGCACATTCGGATCGAAGGCCTGGGCACGATCGAAACCCAGACCTGACTCCAGACTTTGGTTCAGGCGCCGCACCACGCCAGCGCCAAAAACCCATAAGCCACCGCCGGCCGCCAGCAAGATGGTGCACGTGGCCAGTTCGCGCGAACGCGGAACGTCGCCCTCTTCGCGCGCCTGCTCGATGCGCCGGGGCGATGCGGGTTCCGTCTTTTCGAGATCGCTGTCTTCAGCCACCACCGACTCCTGTCATGGCGCCATTGGCGTTCCAAACGACGCCATAAGCCCATCAGGCTCGATTATTGGCGAAGCGGCAGGTTCGCCATCAGCCGAACAAGGGGGGGAATTGGCTTCTTTTCGTGACTCTCCGGCACTAGCGCGCAGCGCGTCGGCCGGAATGCCGGTGGCATCGTCAGGAGTCCGCACGGCAAAGTGGGTGCCGCGAGGATTTGGTCGCAGCCGAGTGCGAGGCTACCGTACTCAGGTTGAAACGACTATTTATCGAGGACCGGCTTGCGGGCCGGCCGCCCATTGCGCACCGCGGACAAAGTCCTCGAGAAGGCCGTCGCCGGGCCGTGCGCCATCAGTAAGCCATGCGTCTCAAGTTCAGTGCCGTACAAACCGGTTCCCACCGCCGCTCATCTTCTTCAGATCGCGGAAGCTGAATTACCGCAATGGGCGATAGGACTGAAGTCCATGGCGTTCTGGAGGAGTGCGCCGACGGCCGTCACAACGCGGGTAACAGCATGGGGTTGCGTTGCGGCACCGAGATGCTCAGCAGCAATGCCAACAGCAGCGCGGCGGTCAGATTGTGCGCCAAGACCAGCGCCAGCGGCAGGTCCAGCGCAACCAGTACCAGCCCCAGTACCACCTGTAGCGCCGGCAAACCCACCAGCAGCATGGCGACAGTCCGTTGCCCTTGGCGCCGGGCGCGCCAGGCCAGCACCAGCAGCGCCGCAACCAGCAGTAGCCCGCCCGCACGATGCAGCACATGCACCAGTGCGCCGCCCGCATGAGTCGGCAGTGCTCCGGCCGGAGGCTCCACCCAAGGGACAAGCGCCTGCCACGAGCCCGCACCAAGGTCGCAGGCACCCAAGGCGGGACAGCTCAGGCCGGCATGGCCTGTGCTCACGAGTCCACCCAGGGCTGCCTGCGCCAGCACCAGCAGGCCGGCCAGCCAGATCCAGGCGATCGGCGGTGCCCGGCCCACAGATGGCGCGGGGCTGCGTGCTGTTACCAGGGCCAAGCGCACACTGAGGGCAAACATGGCAATTCCCCCCAGCAGGTTGCCCAGCGTCACAGCGGGCAACCGGGCCTGCGCCGTCCAGCGTCCGAGCACGGCCAGAAACAGCACCAGCGCCAGCAGCCCCAATGCCAGGCGACCTTCGGGCCACAGGACGGGGCGCAAGGCCAGGGCAGTCATCACCATCACCAGCACCAGTAAGAGGGTTACCGAGGCAACCACCCGATGAATCATGCGTGCGGCGGCCGTGGCCCCATCGGTCGCCGGTGGAGCGGCATCCGCCGCCCGCAGCGCCTGGCCGTAGCACTGCGGCCAAGGCTCGCAGCCCAGCCCCACTTTGGACAGGCGGAGGTAGGCGCTCAGGCTCATGATCAAGAGCACCATGACGGCGCATACCCAGGCCAGGCGCCGCAGCAGCATGGATCTGCGCGCCACAGAGCGGGCCTCCGGTCCCATATCAACAGAAGTCATAGAGATATTCGAAGAA
>DATJCV010000372.1:0-11219 GCA_035497775.1 Burkholderiaceae bacterium
GTTTTCAGCAGTACCGGACGTGGCCCGTCGGCCCATTCAGCCAGTGCGAAGCCGCCATGCCCGGTATCGAGCTGGAGGTCGATGCGGCAGATAGGCGCGGCGACGAACAGCAGCAGCGCCCTGATTTGTTCCTGCTTCAGCGGGCGCGGTGCGCGCACCAGCAGGTCCAGATCGCTGTCCGGCCGCAGCACCGGCAGGCCGCTGGCCAACGCAAAGCCGACACTGCCGGTTGGCCCCCACGCCAGCCCGGTTGCATCGAGCGGCAGCGCCAAGGCTTCGAGCGCCTCCAGAGCCGGAAACTGGCCGAGTCGTTGCCGGCGCCAGGCGGCGCTGGCCGCCAGCATTTCGGGCCTGACGCAACGCGCCACGGCGCCGGAATCAAGATAGGCCTTGCAGCGCTGATTACGCGCCGTGCCGCGGAGACCGACCGGGATACGCTGCTCATCGTCGGTACGCTCGCGGCGCACCACCACCGGCGCACTCAAGAGCCAGTCCGGGGTGGCCCAGGTGGGCAGCGGCAGATCGGCGCTCAATGCATTGGCGTCGCGTATCCACAGCAAATCATGCGGATGGGTGGCATCCCCGGCACTCTCGCCGCAGGAGGAAGCATGCACGGCCTCGGCAGCGGAGCCCAGCCAGCGTTGCTTATCCATGCTCGCTTTGCCGCGCCGGCTGGGCCAGCGCAATGACGCAATGAGTGTGCCCAATTTTTACTGCATGGCGCAAGCCAGATAATGCGCTTCCAGAAATAGCCATGATGTCTCCTCGCTTGCCTGAAGTGGAACCGAACCGGCTACCTTGTTATTGTTGTCGCCGTGATCGCGCCGGGTTAGGGCGGCGGCGCTTGCCATTGCGCACGCAACAGCTCCCGTACCTTTCGCGATGCCTGCCGATGCGGCCCTTGCAGCCGGCTTGCCAGGCCGCGCTCATGGTCGATCAGGATATCCGCCAGCGCCTCCTGCAGGCATTTGCTGACTTCCGCCACCGCGTGCGCTCCCGGCTGGTCGGCATCCGCCATGGGCAGCAGGCGCCACAGCAAGCCCAGCGACGCGTAGTTGCCGATGTCGTAAGCCATCGGCGGCACCTGGGCGGCCAACGCTTCCAGCGCCTCCAACGAGCGCATGGTGATGCGCGCAGCCGAGGCCTTGCCCATCGCATGCACCATCACCCCTGGGTCGCTGAGGGCTATCAGGCGATTGGCCTGATAGCCATGTGCCAGAAATGCTCCCGACATCGCATGGCCGACAATCAGCCCGATCACCGGATGGCCGGCAAGGCGGGCGCTGGCATAGGCATCGGCGGCACCCGCCAGGGCTTGATGGATGCCATAGGCTTCCTCGCTGCGGCCATATGCCTGACTGCTGACGTCGATCACCGCCACGATCGGACGCCGGTACTCCTGGTTGCGGTCGGCGTCGATCGTTTCCTGCACCGCCCGCGCCAGTTCCCAGCCTTCGATCAGGCCGACTTCGCCGTTGCGCGCGCGTGGAAAACGGTTCTGCCGATCCGGGACGACGGCGATGTAACGCGCGCCGCGCCCCGACAGCCCGGCATCGACCACACGCACCGACGGCGGAAAGCCGGCCAACGCCGGCGCCTCGCCGGTGAGCCGCGCCAGCCAAATGGCGCCGCGGCTTTCTTCAAAAATCGTACTCATCAGACCAGGCCTTTCCGGTAAATGGCGCGCACGGTGCCAGGCGTCGCCTGCACATCGCCATCGACCTGGTCCAGGCAGGCGATGAATTCCCGATACCGTTCACTGCGATGCCGTTTCGGCATGCCTTGCTGAAACAAGCCGGCGACCGCTCGGCGGATCGCTTGCGCATCGTCTTCCACATAGGCGTCCACCAGCTGCGATTGATAGCGCTGTTCGCCGCCAGTGATGCTCCAGATGAAAGGCTTGTCGCGCGAGTCGATTTCATCGATTCCGGCTTCCTGTTCAATCACTTGCGGTCCGTTCAAGCCAAGCCGCGCTTCGCGCGTGGCCACGAGATAAGAGCACAGGCCGGCGGCAATCGACATGCCGCCGTAGCAGCCAACCGTGCCGGCGATCATGCCGACCACCGGCTGATAACGGCGCAAGTCGACGATGGCCGCCTGGATCTCGGCAATCACCGCCAAACCGAGATTGGCTTCCTGCAGGCGCACGCCGCCGGTTTCCAGCAGGATCAATGCTTGGGTCGGGATACCGCGTCGATTGTCATCGGCTGCCAGTTCCAGCGCCCCGGCAATCTTGGTGCCGCCGACCTCACCCAGGCTGCCCCCCTGGAAAGCGCCCTCGATGGCCAGCGCAACGGTAGCCCGGCCATCGAGCATGCCCTTGGCGACCACGACGCCATCATCCGCTTGCGTCACCATGTTCTGCAGCGCCAGCCACGGTGACGTGACACGCTCGAACGGACCGACCAGCTCCCGCATCGAGCCGTCATCGAGCAGCGCGCGCACGCGGTCGCGCGCACTCAGCTCGATGAAACTGTCGCGCGCCAGCAAATGATGAATACTCACGGCAGCCTCGCTTCTTCCAGGGCCTGCTCGACGCGCATGCGCACCACTCCCGGGGTCGCGCCGCTGTCGTTGATTTCAAGCCGCACCGCCGGCAGTCCGGTATCCGCGAAGATCCGGTTCAACACCGCTTGCCAGACGCCGCCAAAACCATCGACGGAGGTACTCACCAGCACCGTGCTCGTGCCCGCGGCATTCGGCTCCAGCAGCACTTCGAGGTCGCCCGAGCTGACCACGCCGATCAGCGCGCGCCGGATGGCAGGCTGCCCTGCCGGGTACTCATACACCAGCTTTTCCATGATCATTCACTTTCGCGTTAATCGACGAATGCCGCTCGATTCGATCCAGCAGCAGGGTTGCGGCCAGCAAATCCGCCGCGCCGCCCGGGGACAGGTGGCGCGCCAGCAGTTCATTTTCAAACTGGCGCAGCGCGTCCTTTCCTTGCGCGTTACCGGCGCCGCCCGCATTCAGCACGCGCGTCGCGCCAGCTTGCGTCGCCACCAACGCCGCCGTACCGCCACGCGACAGCACGCAAGTGTCGTCGAGACCGGCAACGATCGCCAGCAACGCGTTCAGGCGCGCGGCATTTTCGCTGTCGCCGCGCCAGCGCGAACGCCGCAGCATCGGTAGCCCGACCGCGAGCACATGCGGGAAATTGGCCTGCGCCTGGGAACGGGCGCCGCCTACGCCATACTTCAGGCAGGCCTGCTCGCCATTGTTGCCGGTGACAGCGGGCGCGTGCGGGTCGGGGCGGCGAGCCAACGCACCCGCGCGGACGGCGACCGCACTCGCGCTCAACGCGCAAGGGTCCTGGGCGGCGGCAGTCACCAGCAAACCCAGCGCCCAGATCGCGCCGCGATGCGTATTCACGCCGCCAGTGGCCTGCATCATGGCCTGTTCGCCCTCTCGCCCTACATGGCCAATCCGTTCGCGCAATTGCTGCATGTCGGCCATGCTCTGTCCCGCCGTCGCCATTGCCAGGAACGTCGGCTGCAAAACCCAGGCGGAATGGCACATCAGCAGCCAATTCAGGTCACGATGGGCACCGCGGCTGCGCAGGTCGACCAGACCGGGTTTCGGCGTCAGCGTGACTTCGTCGACCAGCGCCGCCACCGCCATCTCGGCCAAGCCGTCGGTAAACGGCTGCGGCAGCTGATGCGGCGATCGCGCGCCACGATCCAACATGGTCGGCGCGTTCATCACCAGCTCCTGAATCTGGCAGGCGGCTCGTACAAGCCGCCCGACCATTCGACCAGATCGGCAATGCTCTTGGCCGCCAGCAGCGAACGGCTCGCCTCGCCGCGTTGCACGCCAAGGTCTTCCGGCAGGCCGATCAGCCCTGCGCGGCGCAGTCGCGCAGTATCCTTTGGATCATGGCGCAGGCCGATCGGCGTGACGCCGGCCACCGCGGCCAGCATCGCCTTGCGCTCCTCGAGCGAACGTGCCTTGTACAGATACGCGATGCCTTCTTCGGTCAGCACATGCGTGACGTCGTCGCCATAGATCATCACGGGCGCGAGCGGCATGCCGGAATCACGGCCCACGGCGACCGCATCCAGCGTCTCCACAATCGTCGGCTGGCCGCCATCCTGGAAGGTCTCCACCATTTGCACCACCAGCTTTTTCCCGCGCGCCAGCGGATCGTCGGTCTCGATCAGGTCCAGCCAGGCCGGGCTGGCGTGGCGTCGCCCATGCGGATCGTGCCCCATGTTCGGCGCACCGCCGAAACCGGTCAGCCGGCCGCGCGTCACGGTCGACGAATTACCGGCCCCGTCCATTTGCAAAGTGGAGCCGATGAACAGGTCGACCGCATACTGGCCTGCCAACTGGCACAACGCGCGATTCGAGCGCAACGAGCCATCCCGGCCAGTGAAAAACACATCCGGCCGTGCCGCGGCATA
Source organism: Burkholderiaceae bacterium (assembly GCA_035497775.1). GTDB lineage: Bacteria > Pseudomonadota > Gammaproteobacteria > Burkholderiales > Burkholderiaceae_D > DATJCV01. The sequence continues at coordinate 4,404 of DATJCV010000372.1, forward strand.
GGCTTCCATGCCCAGTTCGGCGCCGAAGCAATGCACGCTCTCGACCCAACCGCTTTCGATCACCGGGATCATTGTCGGGTGCGGATTGAGCGCCCAGTTCCGGCAAATTTTCCCCTTCAACCCCAGCTTGTCGCCGTAGGTCGGCAGGATCAATTCGATCGCGGCGGTATTGAAGCCGATGCCGTGATTCAGCGACTGCACCTGGTGCCGCTCGTACACGCCGCGAATCGCCAGCATCGCCATCAGCACATGCACCGGCTTGATCAGGCGCGGGTCACGGGTAAACAGGGGTTCGATGAAAAACGGCTTGTCGGCCTGGACCACGAAGTCGATCCATGAACCTGGAATGTCGACTCGCGGCAGGTCGGACGGGTCATCGACGATTTCGTTGACCTGGGCGATCACGATGCCGTCACGAAAGGCCGCAGCCTCGACCAGCGTCGGCGTATCTTCGGTGCTCGGGCCGGTATAGAGATTGCCTTGCCGATCGGCCTTGTAGCCGGCGACCAGCACCACGTTCGGCGTCAGATCGACGTACAGCCGCGCATACAGCTCGATATAGGTATGAATCGCGCCGATCTCTAACAGGCCATCCTGCAAGAGCTGCGAAATCCGCAGGCTTTGCGTACCGGCATAGGCGAAATCCAGCGTGCGGGCGATGCCGCGCTCGAACAGGTCCAGATGTTCCGGGCGGCTGACGCTGGGCATGATCAGGTGCAGATGATGGAGCTTGGCCGGATCGGCGCTGGCCAGCGAGCGCGACAGAAAGTCCGCCTGCTTCTGGTTGTTGCCCTCCAGGACAACCCGGTCGCCGGGAACGATCAGCGCCTCCAAAGCCTGGACGATGTCGCTGCTGCGCAGTACCGGGCCATCGGCCAAATGCCGCACCGAATGCAGGCGCCGCTGCTTTTCAGTTCGCCGCGTGTCCCACTTTTTCGGCTCGACCAAGGATTGAACTCTGGCTGTCATGCTCACGTCGCTGATCTGATTATCGTGAACCTAAGGTACGGTGATTGTGTGCCACCATCAATCACGCTGGGTGCCCGTTCATTACTCTCAGGTTAATGAACTATGATCACGACTCGCTTACGCTTCGTGTGCGGCCACGGAAGAATGAAACCCATGCGCCTGGCCGGATCAATTGACGGGATCAACAATGGCAATCGACGAGGAAATCACGCTCAAGAAACTGGAGGTCTTCCTGACCTTCATGCGACTCAACAATCTGGCACGGGTGTCCGAGCTGCTCGGACAGAGCACGGTCAGCGTGCATCGCGCCCTGCACTCGCTGGAAGAAGGGATACGCTGCCCGCTTTTCAAGCGCGAAGGACGCAATTTGATTGCTCTGCCGGCGGCGTACGCGTTTGCCGAATATGCACAGCGCACTATCAACGAATGCGAAGAAGGCATCCGCACCGCGCGCGAGGTGGCCGGATTCAATGCCGGCCGGCTGAAAATTGGTTCGCTGTATTCACTGACCTTGCGCTGCATTCCGCAACTGCTGATCGGGCTGAAATTGCGCAAGCCCGAGCTCGACATCGATCTGACCCTGGGGTCCAATCGGGAACTGCTGCAAAGCCTGGCGGACGGCCAGCTGGATGCGGTGGTGATCGGGATGAAAGATGCGTCGTGCAGCAGCGACCTGCTGTCCGTCCCCCTGTTTCACGACGACGTCCACCTGGCTGCCCCGCTGGACTCGCCTTATGCCGGTCGCAGCCAGATCGACCTCTACGAACTGCGCGCCGAACAATTCGTGACGCTGAACGAGGGTTTCGTCACCTCCGAAAGCTTCAGCCACGCGTTCGAGCAGGCCGGCTTCGATCCGACTATCTCGATGCGTGTCGGCGATATTTTCTCGCTGATCAATCTGGTCAGCGGGGGCATGGGTTACACCCTGCTGCCCGGACGAGTGGCCGAATTCAGCCCGCGCATTCAGTTGATGTCGCTCGATGCCAAGTATGCATCGCGCCAGCACATCACGCTGCTATTGGACAAAAAACGCGAACGGGATCCGAATTTGCTGGCGCTGGCCGCCGAATGCCGGATGTACGGGCAACGGGAAAATCCGTAGGGTTTGGATGGCAGAACAGGCAAGGCCGAAGGAATCCGCCGGCTGGACGAGACCGCGGCAAGGGCATGCCGATTACCGGAATGCCGCCATGGAAAGACTGGCGGTGCGCCGGCAACCATGGGCTGCATGGCTACCGCTTATAGGCCAATCCGCAGAGGCAGCGTGCCGCCACCGCATCCAGACCATATACTCCGCGAACAAGGCACTGATTCCACGCGCCAAATGGCAATTTATGCAACATACTCCGTGCAACGCCGAGGACCGGCCATCATGGAAGCCTTTGCGGGGTAGCCGGGAGAACTGGAACGATCCGCCTTCGAGGTGCAGAAAGATGATGCTAAAACGACGGTTGCCCGGGCGGGCAACCACACCGCGCCACGCCCATCAATGCAATATGATCTCGGCAGACGTGTTCATCAGCGTCTGGACGTCCGACTTCAACTCGAACATCTGCTCCGCCTTTGCCAGCCGCACCAGGCTGCGCAACGCCTCCCGGTAGACGTGCCGCTCACGGGCGCTCGCCTGCTCGCCGCAAGTCACGTTGACCAAGTCTTCAATCATTTCTTCGGTGTGCTTATTGGCATTCATGGCTGTATAAAGGCAAGGCAATAGTGCGCAGTATCTATTATTTTCGCCAAGCAAGTTTGCGCAGGATCAAATCCTGCGTCCCAAGCATACCGGATCGGAGCGTTCACCCGCCGTCCGGCAGCGGGCTGCCACCCTCAGGGCAGCAACGATTGCGGCGCCCCGACGCCGTTAGCGCAATCAGGGCAGCGACGGGAATTCCTCACACGCCTTGCCAGCCATCCCATTTTTCAAAATGACCTCGAATTCGGCAGCGGCCATCGGCGGACTCAGGTAGTTCCCTTGCCCCACGAGGCAATCATGCTTGGTCAAAAAGACCAATTGTTCCGCTGTCTCGATACCCTCGGCAATCACCTGGTGGCCGAGACTTTTCCCCAGGCTGATCACGGAGTCGATCAGAATCCCGTCGCCACTGCCGGTCATGATGTCGGCTATGAAGGACTGATCGATCTTCAGCGTATCCACCGGGAATTGCTTCAAATAACTGAGGCTGGAATAGCCGGTGCCAAAGTCGTCAATCGCGATCTTGATGCCCATCGATTTCAGCTCCTGCAGCACGAGCATGGTGGGTTGGGCATTCTTCATCAGCACCGATTCGGTCAGCTCCAGCTCGAGATGGTCTGGCGCCAGATGCGTTTCACGCAAGATCGCGCGCACACTATTCAGGAAATCGTCAGCTTGGAACTCGAGCGCCGAAATATTCACTGACACCACCGGCAAGCCTAGGCCGGCATCCAGCCACGCCTGGGCTTGCCGACAGGCTTCCTGCAGCACCCAGCGGCCGATCCGGACAATGGCGCCACAGCCCTCGGCAATCGGCACGAACGCTGCAGGCAGCAACAAACCGCGCATCGGGTGGTGCCAACGGATCAGCGCTTCAGCACCAAGAATACGTCCGGTTTGCAACTCCACTTGCGCCTGATAATGAAGCTGGAATTGCCGCTGCTCCAGCGCGCGGTACAAATCCGCCTCAATTCTCTGCCGCTCCACCGCGCGGGCATTCATTTCCGGCTTGAAAAAGGAGTAACTGTTGCCGCCAGTCTTCTTGCCGTGGTACATCGCCACATCGGCATGCCGAATCAGCGTTTCGGCATCTTGCCCGTCATCGGGATACATGCTGATCCCGAGCGTGACGCCAATGTGGAGATCCTGTTCCGCCAGCGGGTACGAGGCGCTAACCGCCTTGCACATCTTGTCTGCAAAGACGGCAACGACGCTCTCGTTGGCCACTTCGGATAGCAGCGCCACGAACTCGTCTCCTCCCTGACGGCTGACCGTATCGGTGCTGCGAACGGAGCCCAGCAAGCGTTGCGCGACTGACTGCAGGAGTGCGTCTCCAATCGCATGTCCCAGCGAATCATTGATGGTCTTGAAGCGATCGAGGTCGATAAACAGCACCGCCAGTTTCGTGCCGTGCCGCTTTGCCAAGGCGATTGCCTGAACCAGCCGCTCCTCTAACAGAATCCGGTTGGGCAAGCCGGTCAAGAAATCGTGATGTGCCATATGGCCCATCTGGTCTTTCGCCTTCTGGATTTCTTCCGCCATGGATTGCGTCTGGAGTGTCGCGATCACCAGGTTTTCATTTGCCTGCCGCAAGGTGGCTATGTGATTTTCAAGCGCTGCCTGCAGTCTCTCCGATTCTTGAAGAACATCCTCCCGCGAGGCGGCGGCAGTTTCACGCAAGTGCACGCTCTGCTCCCGCCCTTGCGCGACGTCGTCGCGTTGATCGGCGGTTTGCTGCCGCGCCTGGGCCAAGACATCCCGCTGGTCGATGGTTTCTTCTCGTAAATAGGCAGCGGATTCGCGCGCCGAAACCGCGCTCTCGCGGCGCGACGTGCCGCTATCAGTGATGCTCTCGACAGTTTTTCCGGCATCCACGGTTGTGACGAGATCAATGCGCGTCGCGACATTTTTTTGTCTTGGTTTTTTGTGCCGACGAGCAGCATCGCTATCCCTGAAGTTTCGGTCCATCACCATCAGATATCTCCTGATCCGGATTGCCCTTATCCCAGAACCGCTGCTTTCGCCTATAAGTCTCTTCCCGAGACAAAGGCGCGCCTTGATACGCTACCCGATGATTGCGCTTACTCCGCTCTTTCCTGATCAGGGGCGTCATGCGGCAAGCTGCACATGGGCTGGCCCGTCAGGATTCCGTGATAGCACGTCAGTGGCTCACCGATGGCGGCGGAATCCTGAGCAATGTCGAAGAAACGGATTTCCTTGCTATGGGCGCTGGCACGCACCTTCACCACTGAAATGACGCGCTTTAATTGCCCGCTGAGTTCAACGTAACGTTGCATCAGAATGGCGTCGGCCAAAAATGCATTGCCGTAGGAGCTGAAACGCAAATCGGTGTAGCGATCTTCCAGCTCCGCGGTCATCCACACCGTCACTCCCATCCCCGTCAACACGGCAATCATCCGATACAGGGTTTCACGAAAGTTTTCGCGAAATACCGGCGCCAGCGCCAGCTCAAAACCGGACAGGGAATCGATCACGACACGCTTGGCCTGCATGCGAGTAATCATCCCGACCAGATTATGTAAGGTTTCGTCGATCGATAAATCCAGACTGCGGGTATCGATCAAACCGACGCTGCCGCTGTTGACCAGTTCATTGAGCTTGTGGCTCAGCAATTGGTTCGGGCTCTTTTCAAACGCGGCGATCACACCACGCTCGCCGATGCGTGCGCCTTCGGCCAGAAACTCGGTTGCCAGCACGGTTTTCCCCGAACCGGACGGACCAACGGCCAACAATGAATAGGCAACCGGCAGGCCGCCTCCCAGCATGTCGTCAAGGATCGGGATGCCGGTCGACAGCCGCTTATCGCCGGTTATCTGGAGATCCGCGCTGGCCCCAGTGGGGAGGATCGTGCGCGGGAAAATCTCGATGCCGTCATTGGAAATGCGAAACGTGTGCAAACCCGTCCGCTGCGCCTGGCCGCGCATTTTCACCACCTGGATCTTGCGTATCATGGCATCGCGGTGTACCGCTTGCGACATCCAGATGATGCCGTCAGCCACGGTGAAGATCGGACTCGCCTCGGCGTCTGGCGCCGCGTATTCGCCAATCAAAAAAGTGGTGGCCTGCCAACCAGTCATCTGCATTCCTAGTTGCTGCACGAAATGCTGCAGGCCAAACGTTTCTCGTTCGCCGCCTTTGGCAGACTGGACTACCGAGCGGAACGAATCGACGAACACCAGGCTGGGTGAGAAGGCCTGTACTTCGCTCGTAATATGCGCCAGCACGCGATCAAAATTACCATCCAGCAGGTCGGCGGCGAGGTTGACGAACTTGATCGACCGATCGATTTTACTGAAGTCAAAAAAGGGAAACTGCTGCTGATAACGCAACATCTTCAGCGGCGGCTCACCCAGTACGGTAAAAAACAGCGCGCGCCGGTCCGGACTGGCCAGCGAAAACATCATTTGATGCGCCAGCGTGGTCTTGCCGCTGCCTGGGGTACCTGCCAGCAGATTGAACGAAAACTCGGGAAGCCCGCCGCCGAGCAGAGCATCCAAACCAGGCACCCCAGTTTCCAGGCGCCGTATGGTGACTTTGCTACTCATTATCGAACTTCCTTTTCAGCTATATCCAGCGCATCGTCGCCCCAGGCCGAACGCAAAATACTGGCCGTCAAGGAGTCGCCGATCAAGAGGGTGAGTATGTCAATGAAAGTGATCAGTAAAGCGATGCTGGCTTCACTGGCTTCCGCGGATTCGCATCTTTCCAGGCTGGCTTTCAAGCCAACGAAGCGTGAATCGGCGGTCGACGATGGCACGCTCCGTGCCAGCCACGAAAAATGTATGCTCGTCAGATGAATGCTTCGCGCATAAAGCGACTGAAACCCACCATCACCAATAATCGAGATCAACTTGACGGCCAGCCGTTCCCAAAGATCAACGGCCACATCGTGGACCGCGCCGGGTTGCCGCAGCATGGCCCGTCTGATCATTTGATGCTGGGGTGTATCGTTAATTGTCATGAATTCATGGTGCGCGCGGAACACCACAGCAATTAGGAGAGTCGGTAGTACGCCAGGGTTACCCGGCGACAAACACGGGGGCCTTGCTGATGCCCAAATCAGACTGGTTCTTTCACAGGCGTATTACCCACACGCAAGGAAGGCACTCAAATCCATCACAATTGCGCGCCGTCGC
>DATJCV010000373.1:0-2724 GCA_035497775.1 Burkholderiaceae bacterium
GTCGAGGCCGGCGATGCCGCGGAAGTGGCCGGGCGGGATGTGCCAGCTCATGCAGTGATAGGAAAAATCGGCCAGCGGATGGCCCAGCGTCGACAGTTCCCAATCCAGCAGGGCCAGGATGCGCGGCTCGCTCGGATGGAAAATCATGTTGTCGAGCCGGTAGTCGCCATGCACGATCGAGGTGTCGTCGCCGGGCGGGATGTTGTTGGGCAGCCAGGCGATCAGCCGGTCCATCGACTCGATTTTCTCGGTTTCGGATGCGCGGTATTGCTTGATCCAGCGCTCGATCTGGCGCGCGAAGTAATTGCCGGGCTTGCCGAAATCGCCCAGCCCGATGGCGGCGTAGTCGATCGTGTGCAACTGCGCGATCACGCGGTTCATTTCGTCGTAGATGGCGGCACGCTCGGCCTTGCTCATGCCGGGCAGCGACTGGTCCCACAATACGCGGCCATCGACGAATTCCATGATGTAGAAGGCGCGCCCGATGACCGCTTCGTCAGTGCACAGCGCGTACTGTTTCGCGGCCGGGAAGCCGGCCTTGTTCAGTGCATCCATGACGCGGAATTCGCGCTCGATCGCGTGCGCGGAAGGCAGCAGCTTGGCCACCGGGCCGGGCTTGGTGCGCAGCACGAAACTCTGGCCGTCGGCGCTGATCTTGAAGGTCGGATTCGATTGCCCGCCCTTGAACTGCTCGACCGCCAACACCCCTTTGAGCGGAGCGACGTGCTGGCGCAGATAGTCGCGCAAGGCGCCGGTATCGAATTTTTGTCGCTCCGACACCGGCATCGTGCCCATGAATTCTTCAAACATCGTCTCTCCTGCGGAAGGTGTAGCAAAGTTTGCGGGTAGGCGAAGTTCATTCTACCCGATAAAATAGAACGTACGTACTATTTGCTTGCGGAATTCAATCCGGCTCCCCGCTTTCTTCAGCTACAGTCCGCGCGCCTTTTTGTACTGCTTCCACAGCGACTCCATGGTGGTATCGCGCGACTTGTCTTGCAGCGGCGAGAGCGCCGAATAGTTGACGATGCGCACCACCCAGTCGGCCGGATGCGTGCCGACGTCCAGTACATTGATGCAGCCGGCGGTTTGCGCCAGTCCGCCCATGAACAGGCGCTGGCCGGTCAGCGCATACGACAGGATCGCGCGGTTGACGCCGCCGTGCAGCACCAGCAGGATCGTGTCCCAGTCCGGATCGGCGCGCAGGCGCTCGACGCTCGGCTGCACCCGGTCCAGCAACTGGCCGATGGTCTCGCCGCCGAGAAACTGCTTGTCTTCGGTCACCAGCCCTTCAAAGGCGCTGATGAACGCGTTTTTCAATTCGTCATCCCGGATTTCCGACAGCTTGCCGCCTTTCAGCTCCTCCAGTTCCGGCCATACTTCCAGTTCGATCTGCTGCCCGGTTTCAGCCAGCACGTGTTGCGCGGTCTGCACCGTGCGCGGCAGGCCGGAGACGATCACGCGGTCGAAGCGCACTGCCTGCTGGGCGAACACCTGGCCGGCGGCGGTGGCTTGGGCGCGACCCTGTTCATTCAGCGGCACCGTGTCGGGCGGGAAGGGCCTGCCGCTGGCGTCAAAATAGGTCACATTGCCGTGACGCATGAGATAGATGCGGCGTCTTGCGTGCTGGGTCATTTGTAGTTCGGCTTTCTTTTTTCGAGGAATGCGCTAATGCCTTCGTGGCCGTCGCCGTGATGCAGGCTTTCCACGAAGCTGTGTTTTTCTGCTTCAAGGTGCTGCGCTAAGGAATGGCCGTCGGCGTCGGCAATCAGGCCCTTGATGCGCTCCATCGCCTGTGGCGATAGTTGCGCCAGTTCCTCGGCCCAGGCCAGCGCGGTTTCCAGCGCATTGCCATCGGCCGCCACCCGATTCACCAGCCCCAGCGCCTGCAGTCGCGGCGCCAGTATCGGTTTCCCTTCGATCAGCATTTCAGTGGCGAGTTGCCGTGGCAGCGCGCGCGTCAGAAACCAGGAGCCGCCGCCGTCCGGCGTCAGTCCGACCTTGACATAGGCCATCACGAATTTGGCCGTGGCGCCGGCGACGATCAGGTCGCATGCCAGCGCCAGCGAAAAGCCGGCGCCGGCCGCGGCGCCCTCGACGGCGGCGATCACCGGTTTGGGGCAGGCACGCAGGGCGTCGATCCAGCCGTGCAAGTTATCGATCGCCGCCGCTTGCACCGATGGGTCCTGTGCGCGGTTTTCCAGCAGCCGGGTCAGGTTGCCGCCGGCGCAAAAAAAATTGTCGGCGCCGGTCAGTACCACCACCCGGATCGAATCGTCACGCTCGACCGTGGCCAGGGCCTCGATCCCGGCTGCGTACATGTCCGGATGCAGCGCATTTTTGGCGCCCGGATTGGATAGTGTCAGGATCAGGGTGGCGTCGCGACGCGACGCGCGGAGTTCAGCAGTCATGGATGATGGTGGTGAAGGAGAGTGGCATGAAATTTATCGGTCGTTCGGATTGTGCCGTGAAAACGCCATCGGGTTGCCGCCAACCCGCGCGGGGACGACCGGCAACCGGGCAGGGCAAGCAGGGTACAGTCATCACACCTCGTCCGTCAGCAGCGACAGCCCGAGCGCTGCGCGCCGCCGCAGCCATGGCGATGGCCGGTAGCGCGGGTCGCCGGACAAGGCCAGCATCGTTTCCAGGATCGCCAGGATACGCTCCGGCCCGTGGGCGTCGCCCATCGCCAGCGGCCCTTGTGGGTAGCCGAGGCCGAGCGTC
>DATJCV010000374.1:0-15531 GCA_035497775.1 Burkholderiaceae bacterium
GCCATCCGCGAACCGGGTGGCGCCGACGCCGTCAACCTGAAGGTCGCCGAGCAGTACGTGAACGCCTTTGCCAACCTCGCCAAAACCGGCAACACGCTGATCGTGCCGGCCACCATGAGCGACATGGGCGGACTGATCGCCAGCGCCTTGCAAGTGGTGAAGTCGACGCAAAAATAAGCGTCGGCGGAAAGCCGGGCGGGCGCAGCCGTGTCCAGCCGTCACGACTGGCCTATATGGGAGTATAGGATGTAAACAACCGTCTTGCGGCCGGAAATGACTGTATGGTGGCGGAGTATCTGGTCAGGCTAGGCTGGTCGGCGCTTTTTTAGCCGGACGCCATGCCCGAAGCCTGCGGCTAGCGCCGATGCGCCTTCATCACGCTCTGGATTTCGCGCTGCGAATCGCGCTCTTTTTCAGTGTTGCGCTTGTCGTGCATCTTCTTGCCCTTGGCCAGGCCGATGTCGCATTTGACGCGGCCGCGCACGTAGTGCAGGTTCAGCGGCACCAGCGTGTAGCCGGCGCGCTCCACCTTGGCGCGAATTCGCTTGATTTCTTCCGCGTGCAACAGCAGCTTGCGGGTGCGCAGCGCTTCCGGATGCACATGGCTGGAGGCGGAAAGCAGGGCGCTGATGTGGGCGCCGAACAGGAACACTTCATCATCGCGCACGATGACATAGGCTTCCTTCAACTGCACACGGCCGGCGCGGATCGCCTTCACTTCCCAGCCGTGCAGAACAACACCCGCTTCGTAACGCTCCTCGATGAAATAATCGTGGAACGCCTTTCTGTTATCAACTATGGTCATCGGGTCGGCCGGGGCGGCGGGTCGGGTAAAATTTCAACCTCGTGATTCTATCAAACGGTTACTTCATGGCGGTGGTGCATAAATCGGTATTGGTCGGTTATAGCGTGGAACAGATGTTTGCCCTGGTGGATCGGGTGGAGGATTATCCATTGTTCCTGCCCTGGTGTGGCGGCGTCGCGGTGCTTGAACGTGACGAAAACCGCCTGGTGGCGACCATCACCATCCAGTATCACGGCATGCATCATGCGTTTACCACTGAAAACACCAACACGCGGCCGACGACGATGAAGATGCAGTTGCTGGAAGGACCGTTCCGGCATCTGGATGCAAGCTGGCATTTCAAGGCGCTGAAGGCCGATGCCTGCAAAATTGAATTTGACATGCATTACGAATTTTCAAATCGCCTGCTGGAACAGATCATCGGGCCGGTCTTCAGCATGATCGCCAACAGCTTCGTCGATTCCTTTTGCCGCCGGGCGGAGGCGGTGTATGGCTGAAGACGGCAGCATCCCGGTTCAGGTCTGTTACGCAGGACGCGGGCGACTGCTGTTGTTGCAGCTGGAGGTGGCCGCCGACAGCACCGTCAGACAGGCAATCACGGCCAGCGGCATCCTGCAACAGGCGCCGGAACTCGATCTGGATACCTCACGAGTTGGCATCTTCGGCAAATTGAAGACCTTGGACAGTATCGTGCGCGAGCATGACCGAATCGAAATCTATCGGCCGCTGATTGCCGATCCGAAGGAGGCCCGCCGGCGCCGCGCCGGCTCCAGGAGCGGCGGCAACAAGCGACGCTAGCCGGTTGCGTGGTGAGTGCCGCCCTTATTCACACGCTTTCAGCGCATTGCTGGTGTCGCGTTGCTCCTGCGCTCGTTGCGCATCGTCCAGGAAAACGCGCTCGCCGTTCTGATTGGTAGTCGCGATGGGGATGCCTGCAGCCAGGGTTTTCTGATACTGGCGGGCGCGTTCGCAGCTCTTGGCCTTTTCGCCGGCGACACGGCGCTGCTCGGCATCCTTTTTTTCTTGTTCTGCCTGTTCTGTCCTGCGCTTGATGAATTCGGCGTTTTTTTCGGCCAGTGTCGGGGGTGCCTTGGCTTTGTCGGTGCCGCTTCCGTTCTCAGCCTGGCTGGCGGCCGGTGCCTGTGCTGCGGGCGGCGCCGCACGCGGGGTGTTCAGGATTCGACTGGCCGGTACCGAAGCAGGCGGCGGCATGTCGGAATACTGCTTGCGGCCACCGTCGTCGAGCCAGATGTACTGGGCGCATGCCAAGCCTGCCAACGCCCAGCTACCAGCCATTAAAATCCCAGCAACAACGGATTTCAGTCGAATCGGATGCATTGCTTTCCTTTGGGTTATTGGTGAGCTGGAACGATTTCGCCACGCTTTATCTTGCCTGTCAATCAAAGCACGCGTTTTAGCCAACACGACGGTCTTCGGACGCCACGTTTTTATGGTTTCTGTATAATTCGCTTTTGCGCCTGTAGGAAACATTATGCGTCTACTCCACAAAGCACTCACTTTCGATGACGTGCTGCTTGTCCCGGCCTTTTCCAACATCCTGCCCAAAGACACCTCCCTTACTACACGCCTGACCCGCAACATCGCATTGAATATCCCGCTGCTGTCGGCAGCAATGGACACAGTGACCGAAGCCCGGCTGGCGATTGCGATGGCGCAGGAAGGCGGCATCGGCATCGTGCACAAAAACCTGACTCCCAGGGATCAGGCGCGCGAGGTGGCGAAAGTCAAGCGTTTCGAGTCTGGCGTGGTGCGCGACCCGATCACGATTCCGCCCACGATGAAGATTCGCGATGTGATCGCCTTGTCTGACCAGCACGGCATCAGCGGTTTCCCGGTAGTTGAGGGCAAGCAGGTGGTCGGCGTGATCACCAACCGCGACTTGCGGTTTGAAGAAGAGCTGGACGCCGAAGCACGCGACAAGATGACACCGCGCGACAAGCTGGTGGTGGTGAAGGAGGGCGCCGAACTGGAAGAAGCCAAGCGCCTGATGAACAAGCACCGGCTGGAGCGCGTGATCGTGGTCAACGATGCGTTCGAACTGCGCGGGCTGATCACCGTCAAGGACATCATGAAGTCGCACGAACACCCGCTGGCATCGAAGGACGAGCATGGCATGCTGCGGGTCGGGGCGGCGGTCGGTGTCGGCCCCGAGAATGACGAGCGGGTCGAGCTGCTGGTGCAGGCGGGAGTCGACGTGCTGGTGGTGGATACCGCGCATGGGCATTCACAGGGCGTTCTGGACCGCATCAAGTGGATCAAGGCGCGCTATCCGGAAATCGAAGTCATCGGCGGCAATATTGCCACCGCGGCTGCGGCGCGGGCCTTGGTTGAGGCCGGCGTGGATGGAGTCAAGGTCGGTATCGGCCCCGGCTCGATCTGCACCACGCGCATCGTCGCCGGCGTCGGGGTGCCCCAAATCACCGCGATTTCGAATGTCGCCCAAGCGCTGAAAGGCAGCGGTGTGCCCTGCATTGCCGACGGCGGTATCCGTTTTTCCGGCGATATTTCAAAAGCCTTGGCGGCCGGCGCTTCCAGCGTGATGATGGGCAGCATGCTGGCGGGCACCGAAGAAGCGCCCGGTGAAGTGATCCTGTATCAGGGGCGCAGCTACAAATATTATCGCGGCATGGGCAGCCTGGGTGCGATGGCGGATGGCTCGGCGGACCGCTATTTCCAGGATCCGGCCAATAACACCGACAAGTTCGTGCCGGAAGGCATCGAAGGCCGTGTCCCCTACAAGGGCAGCGTGGTGGCCATCCTGTATCAGCTGGTAGGCGGCGTGCGCTCGTCCATGGGCTATTGCGGTTGCGCCTCGATCGACGATTTGCGCGAGAAGGCCGAATTTGTGGAAATCACCTCGGCCGGCATGCGCGAGTCGCATGTGCACGATGTCCAGATCACCAAGGAAGCGCCGAATTACCGCGCCGACTAAACCGCGGCGGCCCGGCCGCAGCCGCGTTACGCAGGCAGCATCGACATGAGAATGGCAGAGCAGACAAGGCAGCCTGAGCGTGAGGACGCGGCCGTAGAGCCGGGATTTTTCCCCGATCCTGCGGACGCGCAGATCGCCCGCATCCAGCGCATCGGCAAACGCCTGTTTTCGGTTGCTTCCTGCCTCGTGCATTGGTACGACGGCGCGGCCAGCAATGACAGCGAACGCTCGATGGCGTCGATCGAGGCCGCTTTTTGCCAACAGCTACCGCCCCTGTCAACATTGCGCGTCGTTTCCGACACGCGCGCCGATGCAGAACTGGCAAAGCACCGCTCGGTGCTGGGCGCGCCGTATATCCGCTTTTATGCCGGCTGCCCGCTCTACAACGAAAGCCGGGTGGTGGTGGGCAACCTTAGTCTGATTGATTACAGCCCGCGCATGCTGGATCAGGAAGAACGGCAATTGCTGCTCGACCTGGCAGCCCAGGCGGAACGTGAACTGCGCCTGCAGACCGTCGGTGCGGCGCAGCTGGATCTGTTGAAGAAAAACAAAAGCCTGCGCCGCGATTCCTTGCTTGACCCGTTGATCGGCACCTGGAACCGAGTTGCGATCGTGCGTCTGGTGGCGGTGGAGAAGGCGCGTTGCAGCAACAATCGGCTACCGTTATCACTTGTCCTGGTGGGCGTCGATCATTTCAAGAACCTGAACGACAGCCTCGGACAATCAGCGTGCGATACGATCCTGGTCAAGATTGCCAGTCGATTGCGTTCCTGCATTCGGCCCGGCGATGCGCTTGGCCGCTATATTGGCGATCAGTTGCTGGTGGTACTGCCCGGTGCTTCGCATATCGTGGCGGAATCGGTGGCAGAGCGCATGCGGCGTGCGATCACGCTGCCACCGGAGTTGGGCGGCGATGCGAGCAGCAGCCTGACCGTCAGCGCCGGTACCGTGTCGACTAACTTGTTTCCATCGGCTACAGCCGAGGAATTGATCCGCCAGGCCGACTTGGCGTTGTACGCAGCCAAGGGCGCCGGCCGTAATTGTGTGGTGCAGGCCAAGCCAGTCCTATCCTGATTTTCCAATCGCCTTTCCATTGAACTCTGCGATGCATACAAAAATTCTGATCCTTGATTTTGGCTCCCAGGTAACGCAACTGATTGCCCGTCGAGTGCGCGACACCGGCGTCTTTTCCGAAGTCCATCCGTACGACGTCAGTGACGAATTCGTTCGTGATTACAGCCGCGATGGCGCTTTGCGCGGCATCATTTTGTCCGGCGGTCCGAACAGCGTGATCGACGACGACACGCCACGGGTGCCGCAATCCGTATTCGAAGTCGGCGTGCCGGTACTCGGCATCTGCTACGGCATGCAGGCAATGGCGCAGCAACTGGGCGGCAAGGTCGAGATCGGCAAAGTGCGCGAATTCGGCTATGCGGAAGTGCGCGCGCGCGGCCATACAGCCTTGCTGAACGGCATTAATGATTTTGTTACCCCAGAAGGCCATGGCATGCTCAAGGTCTGGATGAGCCATGGCGACAAGGTCAATGAACTACCGCCCGGCTTCAAGCTGATGGCCTCCACCGACAATTGTCCGATTGCCGGCATGGCCGATGAGGCGCGTCATTTTTACGGCGTCCAGTTCCACCCCGAGGTCACGCACACCGTGCAGGGCGACGCGATCCTGACTCGCTTCGTGCATGAAATTTGCGGTTGCAAGTCGGACTGGAACATGCCCGATTATGTTGCGGAAGCGGTTGAGTCGATTCGCCGCCAGGTGGGTGGCGATGATGTCATTCTCGGATTGTCGGGCGGCGTCGATTCAAGCGTGGCGGCGGCTCTGATTCATCGCGCGATCGGCGATCAGCTGACCTGCGTCTTTGTCGATCACGGCTTGTTGCGGTTAGGTGAAGGCGACGCGGTGATGGACATGTTTGCCAAGAACCTCGGCGTTAAGGTACTCCGGGTGGATGCCAGCGATCAGTTCATGCGCCACTTGGCCGGCGTCACTGATCCGGAAGCCAAGCGCAAGATCATTGGTCGCGAATTCATCGAGGTATTCCAGCTCGAGGCCGGCAAGCTGAAAAACGCCAAATGGCTGGCACAGGGTACAATTTATCCCGATGTCATCGAAAGTGCCGGTAAAGGAAAAAAAGGCCATACCATCAAGAGCCATCACAACGTCGGCGGCTTGCCGGAAACCCTGAATCTGAAGCTGCTGGAACCGCTGCGCGAGCTCTTCAAGGATGAAGTACGCAAACTCGGGGTTGCGCTCGGCTTGCCGCATGCGATGGTGTACCGGCACCCGTTTCCCGGGCCCGGTCTCGGTGTGCGGATTCTGGGAGAAGTGAAGCGCGAATTCGCCGACTTGCTGCGTCAGGCGGATGCCATTTTCATCGAGGAACTGCGCAATACCGTTGATCAGGTGACCGGCAAAAATTGGTACGAACTGACCAGCCAGGCTTTCGCCGTATTTTTGCCGGTCAAATCGGTGGGCGTGATGGGTGATGGCCGCACTTATGAATATGTGGTGGCACTACGCGCGGTGCAAACCCAGGATTTCATGACCGCGCATTGGGCACATTTGCCCTACGAGTTGCTGGGCAGGGTTTCCAACCGCGTCATCAACGAAGTGCGCGGCATCAATCGCGTGGTGTATGACATTTCGGGCAAGCCGCCGGCGACCATCGAGTGGGAGTGATGCCACGGCATGGTGATGCCGGTTCGATGCAAGATGCGCTTGTCAAATCCTGAAGCTGTCTTCGTACAGGGAAGTCCAGTTGTCGTTGTTTGCATAAGGCAAGGCGGCGGATAGATCCTCGCAGGGTTATTGCCGCGTCCATGTGCGGGGGCAGAGGCTGGAGCAGCAACGCAATTCACACGAACCCTCGCATGGCGAGGACCGTCTGCTGCCAGGACGGAATAACGCAGGTCCGCGCCGCGGTTTATTTCGTTTCTACCTTGGCGTTCTGGTTTTGAGCCTGCGTCGTGCCTGATCTGTTCTGCGTGTTGGCCCGCGCCAAGAATGCGCTCGCGGAATCGCTTGCCGCGGGTTTGGAGGTTTTCCAGTCCAGCGGTGCCGCCATGAATGCACGGTCCAACGCGTTCGGTTTTCGTACTATCTTCGCCATTTGTTGCCTCCACAGGATGCCGTTAGTGGCGATACATGATTGTATCGACGTCTTGCACGAATCCAGGGAATGGGCGCTGATGGCCGGACTTCACTGATCCGCACCGGCATGAAGGTATCGTCGCCTTAGTTAGAAAGTGACCAAAAAATCATGCGTAAATCGGAGTGTATCAGCATTTGATGTAAATATCATTATCATAAAATGATAATGATATGGCGCTTTATGAGACGCCGACAAAAGAAGAGAGTCCCTGCTTTGAATGAGTGTGCATCCGACTATCACATCGTCTGCCCTATCTGTAAGCCACATGCTATCGGTGGGAACAGGCGGGCGACAAGTGGCCCAGTTCTCAAAACGTCGGCGCTTTATTCCCGGGGAGTATTTTTCTTGCTGATTGCAACGCCGGAGGAATGGCGTTCCAGGTAGTCGCGGATCAGTTGGCGAACGACTTGCGAGGGTGTCAAGTCCTGGGTGGCGCAAAGGTTTTCGAAATCCCTTTTCTTGACAGGGTCGATCAGGACGGTCAAGCGTGCGGTTTTTGTTTCCACTATCATTCCCTTTGTTTGATCAACGCAAAATTATAATTTAATTATAATCAAATAATATTAAAAATACTGAAGGCAGTCAGGGTAAATCATGCCATCAACGAACCGGGAACGCATTTGGCTTATAGCATCAAGGAAATTTTTTATACACTGCAGGGCGAAGGCGCGCACGCAGGTCGGCCGGCGGTATTTTGCCGCTTTTCGGGCTGCAACTTGTGGAGCGGGCGCGAAGTCGATCGCGCCACCGCGATCTGCCAGTTTTGCGATACCGATTTTGTCGGCACTGACGGCGAGCGGGGCGGCAAGTATGACGCGCCGTCGCTGGCGCGAGTAATCGACCAGCTGTGGCCGGCGAGTTATCCGGGCAGCAAGTATGTTGTGTTTACGGGTGGCGAACCGACGCTGCAACTCGACGCACCCCTGATCGACGCGGTGCATGCAGCCGGATTTACCATCGCGCTCGAAACCAACGGCACCCTGCCGGTGCCGGCTGGAGTTGACTGGGTTTGTGTCAGCCCTAAAATGGGTGCGCCGCTGCGGGTGCGGACCGGCAGCGAACTGAAGGTAGTGATTCCGCAAGCCGGGCAAAATCTCGCGGAATACGAAGGGTTCGCCTTCGAGCATTTTTTTGTGCAGCCGATGGATGGCCCCGAACTTGAACGCAACACGAGACTGGCAATCAACGTTTGCAAGAGCAATCCCAAGTGGAAATTGAGCTTACAAACCCATAAACTGCTGCACATTCCATAAATACCCTGCCATCCAACCAATCCCCATGCTGACGATTACCCGCAAGCTTGAATTCGACGCCGGTCACCGGATTCCTGATCACAAAAGTCAGTGCCGTAACCTGCACGGCCATCGCTATACGCTTGAAATCACGCTGGTGGGCGCCGTGATTGACGAGGAAGGGCGTTCCGACAACGGCATGATCATGGACTTCTCCGATATCAAGACGCTGGCCAAGCGGCATCTGGTCGATATTTGGGATCATGCCTTCCTGGTATATGAAAAAGATCATGCGGTTCGCGATTTCCTGGCGACCTTGCCTGGCCACAAAACGGTTGTGATCACACGTATCCCGACGGTCGAAAACCTGGCGCGCACCGCATTCGATCTGTTGCAACTCGCCTTCCAAGACCATTTCGGCACCGGCTTGCGGCTGCAGCGGCTGGTGCTGCATGAGACCCCGAACTGCTGGGCTGAAATCAGCGCGCCGGACTGATTCGCGATGCGCGATGCCATTCTGATGCAGCAAGCGCTGGCGCAAGCGCAAAATGCCTGGGTGCTTGGCGAAGTGCCGGTTGGAGCGCTGGTAGTCAAGGATGGCGCCGTCATCGCAACCGGCTTCAACCAGCCTATCGGCACCCATGATCCGAGCGCCCATGCGGAAATCATCGCATTGCGGGTTGCTGCCGCGTTGCTGGGCAATTACCGTTTGCCTGGCTGCGAGTTGTTCGTGACGCTGGAGCCGTGCGCCATGTGTGCTGGTGCCATGCTGCACGCCCGGTTGGCGCGAGTAGTGTTTGGCGCACCCGATCCGAAAACCGGTGCGGGCGGTTCCGTGATCAACTTGTTCGAGCAGACCCAGTTCAATCACCAGACCGAGCTGGTTGGCGGTGTGCTAGCCGATCCGTGCGGCGCCTTGCTAAGAGATTTTTTTGCCGAACGGCGGCGCCTGCAACAGGCTCGCCGTATTTCAGGTGGGGAAGGCCGATGACAGACACTTTGCCATGCCCGAAGAAGGGGCCTGTCGTAGCGCTGGTTGCGCCGTCCGGATACGCCTACGACCTGGCGGCGGTCGAGCGCGGCATCGCGCTGCTGCAAGGCCGCGGTTGCCGGGTCAAGCGCTATTTCGATTCAGCGCAGCAGTATCAACGCTTTGGTGGCAACGATCAGCAGCGCGCCGCACAGCTGATGGCAGCGGCCGCCGATCCGGAAGTGCAGGTGGTGCTGGCGTTGCGGGGCGGCTATGGCTTGACGCGAATTTTGGCCACGCTCGATTTCGAACAACTGGCAGCCAGTGGGAAATTGTTCGTCGGCCATAGCGATTTCACCGCGTTCCAGATGGCGCTGCTGGCCCAAACCGGCGCCAGCAGTTTTGCCGGGCCGATGCTGTGCGATGACTTCACTCGCGCGCAGCCAAGCCAGTTTACCCATGAGGATTTCTGGCAGTGCATCACGGGTGACACGCACACGCTGCGGATTGCGGCCAGCGGCAACCCGTCGATCGAGGTGGCGGGCACGCTATGGGGCGGCAATCTGACGATGCTGACGCATCTTGCAGGCACTCGTTATCTGCCGCAAATCGAAGGTGGAATTCTTTTCGTGGAAGATGTGAACGAGCATCCTTACCGGGTCGAGCGCATGCTGCTGCAATTGTTGCATGCGGGAGTTCTGGACCGGCAGCAGGCATTGCTGCTGGGTGACTTTTCCAATTATCGCTTGACCGATTATGACAACGGTTATGACTTCGACACGATGTTGGCGTACTTGCGCGCTCATTGCCCGCTTCCAATCGTGACCGGATTACCGTTCGGACATATTGCCGACAAGGTAACGCTGGCAGTCGGTGCGCAAGCACAGTTGGTCGTCGAAGGCCAACAATGGCGCTTAACCATGTCAGGCTATCGTGGCCTGAGCCGGCAGCCTGCCGCCGCGCGCGCAGCGATTCGCTAGCATGTCCGTTTCCCGGCGCCTGCCGGGATGCCAGTTCCATTCCTGGCGGAGCGTGTACGCCACCTGACGATGGGGCTTTCGCGTCGATTTTTTCAGCCTTTCTGCCGAGCCCCTTCGCTGAATTATTGAGCCACTTCAGCATTCACAACGAATCGGCTACATCCAATACCTCACTCATATAAACGAAGCGCTTGTCAGGGCGATACGCAATCCGCAATAGCGGCGTAGCGCCTGGCACAGAGTTTGCGTTCCCGACTCTGCTATCAACGTGCGTCGCATTACGCATGACGGTGGGAGAAAATTTTTCAATAGTGCTGCGGTATTTCAATCCCGAAACTTCGACAAGGGGGATTGCAGCAATCCTGCGTTATTTTCGAGAGCCGATAGGTGTTTGCGGAGACCGGAATGGGTACGCAAAGTGTCGCATCGCATGAATCATGGCCGTGAGCAGGATCGTCGAAGTTCCCCGGCAACGAGCATTACGTCGCCGCATCATGCGGGAATTGGCGCTGGCGATCTGGAATTATCGTGGCAGGGTAGTGGGTGCGCTGGGGCTGCTGGTATTGGCCAAAGTAGCTTCCATTAGCGTTCCGCTTTTCCTGAAAGAAATCGTCGATACCTTGAGCGGTACCGAAAAAGTCCTGTTGCTGCCACTGCTGTTGCTACTCGCTTATGCAGTGATCCGCTTTGCCAGCAATGTTTTCAATGAGCTGCGCGATGTGGTGTTTTCGTTTGTTACCCGCCGTACTGCAGCCGACTTCATGCAACGGACATTTTCCCATCTGCATCACCTGGGCGCCCGTTTTCATTCACGGCGCGCAACGGGCGCCGTCATCCGCGACCTCGAAAAAGGCACCAATGGGATTTCCTTTTTGCTCGGTGCGGTGGTATTTACTATCCTCCCCACCTTGCTTGAAATCGGCGCCGTGCTGGTCATTATCATCAGCAAATATCGTATCGGATTTACTGCCATCATTTTGGTCACGGTCACTTCGTATGCGTTGTACACCGTGATCTTCACGCGGCGGCGCATGCGATTTCAACGGCATGTGAACGCACTGGAAGCAAGATCGAACGGTCGGGTAGTGGATAGCCTCTTGAATTACGACACGGTCAAGTTTTTCGCGCGCGAAAATTTTGAAAGCGCCCGGCTGGACCATGTGTTGAATCAATGGGTGGACGCCGGTGCAGCCAATCAATATGCGTTGACAACCTTGCATATTGGGCAGAGTGCATGCATTGGCGCCGGTATCGCCGGGGTGATGCTGTTGGCTGGCCAAAGCGTGGTAGAGGGTGGCATGACGGTTGGTGATCTGATTCTGATCAATGCATACATTATTCAGGTGAGCTTGCCGCTGAACACCTTGGGGTTTGTGTTTCGCGAAACGAACGACGCAATGACCAACATCGAACGCCTATTTGCGCTGTTGGATGCGCGCGGCAAGGAAGGCGAGGATTTTGATGTGCCGGGTGCACAGGCGTTGATGGTGAGTAGCGGTGAAATCCGCTTCAGGGATATCAGTTTCAGTTACGAACCTGGCCGTCAGATCCTGTGGAATGTTTCGTTCCGCATCGAACCTGGACAAAAAGTGGCGGTGGTAGGCGGTAGCGGTTCCGGAAAATCGACACTGGTGCGGCTGCTGTTTCGCTTGTACCAACCTGACTCCGGGAGCATTTCCATCGATGACCAGGACTTGCGGCTCGTCACACAGCACAGCCTGCGCGAAGCCATCGGGATCGTGCCGCAAGACACTATCCTGTTCAATGAGACGCTTGCCTACAACATCGGTTATGGCCGCAAGGATGCCACTCGGGCCGAGGTAATAGAGGCCGCACGCGGCGCGCAGCTGGAGCCGCTCATCGATCGTTTGCCCGACAGTTACGACACCCAGGTCGGAGAACGGGGTACGCGCTTGTCGGGAGGGGAGCGCCAGCGTGTCGCAATTGCGCGCGCACTTCTCAAAAGGCCGCCGATCATGGTATTCGACGAAGCAACGTCGGCGCTGGATACGCGTTCGGAGCGTGCGATTCAGACTGAATTGACGCGTGTGGCGCAAGGCAAGACCAGTCTGGTGATTGCTCACCGTCTGTCGACAATCATTGATGCCGATCGGATACTCGTCATGGAGCAAGGTCGTATCGTCGAGAGCGGAACTCACCAAGCATTGCTTGAACGAAAAGGAATCTATGCGCAGATGTGGATGCTGCAGCAACAGCAGCTCGAGTTGGAACGGATCGAGGAACGTCTGGCGCGCCAGCCGATCCGGCTCGAAGCGCTGTTGGCTGGCGTGGTGGATGGCCTGCGCGAGACGATTACCGGGCGCCAAACCAACGTGTACACCCAAGTAGGCGAGTCTGAGTTGCGAGTCACCGGTGACCCGACATTGTTACAGAAAGTGATTTGGGATTTGTGCCGGCAGGCGATCGAAAATAGCGGCCACGGAGGCCGCATCGAACTGCGTTTGTTCCGCGTCGATAACGACGCACATTTGACGATCTCGGGCGGTAGCGCGCGGATGGAGGTGTCCCAGGCCGACATTCCGGAATTGCGGTCCTTGCTGGAAGGCCAGGGGGGCACACTCCATGTGCAGAGCGGAGAACAGGAAACCACTTCTCATATCGTGCTGCCGTTGAGGGCAATTACTGACTTGCGTGCACGCGAGGCCAGCGGCACGGCACCGGCGGTTGAGCGGCGGCGCAATCGGCTACAGGGTATTTCAGTAATGACGGTCGGAGGCAACGATGACGTGCGCGACGCCATGACGGCGGTGCTGGCCGAGGCCGGCGCCGGAGTCCATGGCATGGGTTCGGGCGAAGAGTTGCTGGCAGCGCTGCGCGCGACCCCGGTAGCGCAATGGCCGAATGTGATCATCTGTGACGTGCTTTTGGGCGATCAGGACGGCTATGCGGTCATGCGCCGCATTCGCGAATTGGAAGGCGGGTTTGAAGTTCCATTACAGCACCGTATACCGGCCATTGCCATGTCGGGATCGGCGCAGTCCAGCGAACAGATCCGCGCTGTGATGGCAGGGTTCCAACTTTATCTCGCCAAACCGGTGAAGGCGGAGGAATTGCTTTCCGCAGTTCACGGTCTGGTTCGTCCGACGGGAGGATTCGATGGGTAAACTACCGACAATGGAGTCCGTGTCCAGTAGCGGGGACGCGCTCGCGGCGGGCAGTGTACTGGCCGATCGCCAAGCTGCGATTCAGGCCGTCGAAATGCTGCTGCCCATGCTGGCCGCCGCATTGCATGACGATACCGTCGGCCAGAGCGGCTGCATGCACATCGTCATCATGGATCCTGTACTGACGCCCGCCGACGCCTCATTTGAAGACGCCATTCTGTATGAATTTTCGCTACCCGAGCCGCGCGCATGGGACGCTGACTACCGCGAATTTGCTCGTGCCAAAGCGCGTCTGTCCTGGACCAGCGGAATGAATAGTCACCTGCTGCAGGCATGCCAGCCCTATCGTTTGCGCGCTGGCGATACCACGCTATGGGGCAGTGTCGCGCAGGACGGTATCGTGGTTGGTGTCAGTGGGGCAAATCCTTGGTTCGATGAAGCGTTTGCCGGTTGCGTTGCGCATTGCCTGAAAGCCGTTGCATTGCATCGCGCACAAGCGTTGCAGGAACGACTATTTCTGTAGATGAAGATAATCACGGACAACTGTCGCGCGCAATTTTTACCGCTTGATTATAAAAATTCCGCTTTTGCCTGCCATAGCACGTTCTCCGTTATCCCAGTCGGCCATAAAAGCCGTGGAGATGTCTGCAGTTTCCTGATTGGCATGCATTTCGCTTTTCCTTTTTTGAGTTGCTTGTCAAGACAAGTGTGGCAAGTTGCCCCGTTTCTATTCCAAGGGCAGCGTCACAAGGAGCTTTTTTATGGTGACCGAGATTGCGGCGATTTTGAGAGGCAAGACGGTGCTGGTCACCGGTGGTGGGCGCGGATTGGGCGCTGCCATTTGCAGCAACCTGGCTGCTGCCGGCGCCGACATCGTGGTAGCCGACCTGGATCGGCAACTGGCCGCTTCCTGTGCCGCATCCCTGAGCATATGGCCGGCGAAGATCATGTCGCTGTGCTTCGTCGTCGGCGACCCGATATCGGTGCAACGGGCCTTGCGGGAAGCCGAGGACGGCATGGGTCGCCTGGATGCCATCATCAATAACGCCGGTATCGATGTGACTTCTCCAGTCGATGAAATCGGCACCGACGCCTGGCGGCGGGTCTTGATGACCAACTTGTTCGGGCCTTATCTGCTGGCACATGCGGTGGTGCCGTTCATGAAAACGCATGGTGGCGGCCACATCGTGAACATTGCTTCCACTGCATCCAAGCGTGCGTGGCCCAATGCATCGGCTTATCACGCCACCAAATGGGGCTTGCTTGGGTTGTCGCATGCGTTGCATGCGGAATTGCGGCCATATGGCATCAAGGTATCCGCAGTGATCGCCGGCGGCATGCGTACACCATTTCTGCTCGATCGGTTTCCCGGCATCGACCTCGATACGCTGCAGGACCCGGAGAACGTTGCCAATGCAGTGCGCTTTGTGTTGACGCAGCCGCCCGGCACGGTAATTCCCGAAGTCATGGTGTTGCCGATGAAGGAATCTTCATGGCCCTGAGCACGAAGAACGGTGCGGTGCTGCTCGACAAGGATGGCACCCTATTGGAAAACCTGCCCTACAACGTCGACCCTCAGCACATGCGCTTGGCGCCGGGTGCGGCTGCGGGCTTGCGGCAACTCGCAACCACTGGCCGGCGGCTGGTAGTGATTTCGAATCAGCCCGGTGTGGCATTTGGCTATTTTCCCGAAACGGCGTTAGGGGCGGTCCGCGACCGGCTGGCACAATTGTTCGAGCAGCAGGGCGCTTCGCTTGCGGGATTTTTCTATTGCCCGCATCACCCGGCAGGCACGTTGCCACGTTACGCGCATGCGTGCACATGTCGCAAGCCGCATTCCGGTTTGCTCAAGCGCGCTGCCCGGCAGTTTGGCTTCTGCCTGCGGCACTCGTGGATGGTGGGAGACATTCTGGACGATATCGAGGCCGGCCGACGGGTATTCTGCCGCACTATCCTGGTGGATTGCGGCAACGAAACTGAATGGCGGCGCACGCCACGGCGCATTCCTGACTATATTGTCGGCGACCTTCGAATGGCGGCGCGCCTCATCGTCCGCGAGATGCAGCCACGCCAGGCCACCGGTATCGTGGCCGCAGGAATGGTGCCGCGATGAACTCCTGGCGCACTGCCCAACGCGTGCTGTGTGTTCGGCTCGACAGCATGGGCGACGTATTGATGACAACGCCAGCGTTGCTCGCCTTGAACTCATCGCATGCCCAGCCGGCGCTGACCTTGCTCACCTCCACGGGTGGTGCGCAGCTGGCTCCTTATCTGCCAATGGTCGACCAGGTATGGG
>DATJCV010000375.1:0-2410 GCA_035497775.1 Burkholderiaceae bacterium
ATCCGGCCCCGGCGAGACCCGATAGCATTGCTGCACTGCGGCTTCCCGGGTTGCCAGCGCCTCGAACTCCTGCTGCCGCTCTTCCGCCTGGTGGTCAAGCGTGATCTCGACGATCGCGGTCAGGCCGGCGCCGACCTTGTCCGGCGCCAGCAGCGCCACCTGGCGCGCGATGACGCCTGCTTCCACCAGGCGCTTGACGCGGCGCAGGCAGGTCGGCGCCGACGCGTGCACGGCGCGCGCCAGTTCCTGGTTGGTCAGCGAGGCATCGATTTGCAATTGGCGCAAGATCCGCTTGTCGAGTTCATCGAACTCCACCATGTTTTCCGTGACCGAATTATCCATAATTCATTTTATTTTGAAATTTTCCCTCATCACTTTGATGCACACTAATTATTATTCAAACTTAAGAGAATATTGACACATAATTTCATCCCGGATCGCCTAGCATAAGCCTATCTTTCTTTTTCAACGCAAGGTCACTTATGTGCGGCATCGTCGGCGCGGTAGCGCAACGCAATATCACCCCCATCTTGCTGCAAGGCTTGAAGCGGCTCGAATACCGCGGCTACGACTCCTGCGGCGTCGCCCTGCATGTCGACGGCAAGCTGCAGCGCTCGCGCAGCACTTCGCGCGTGGCGGATCTGGAAGCGCAGGTGGAAAAGGCCCATCTGTCCGGCTTCACCGGCATCGCCCACACGCGCTGGGCCACGCACGGCGCCCCGGCCTCGCACAACGCCCATCCCCACTTTTCACGCGAGCGCATCGCGCTGGTGCACAACGGCATCATCGAAAACCACGACGAACTGCGCGCCGAACTGACCACCGCCGGCTATGTGTTCGAAAGCCAGACCGACACCGAAGTGATCGCGCACCTGGTCGACCACATGTACGACGGCGATTTGTTCGAAACCGTGCAGCAGGCGGTGCGGCGCCTGCGCGGCGCCTATGCGATCGCCGTGTTTTGCCGCGACGAGCCGCACCGCGTGGTCGGCGCGCGCCAGGGCTCGCCCCTGATCGTCGGCATCGGCGAAGGCGAAAACTTCCTCGCCTCGGACGCGATGGCGCTGGCCGGCACCACCGACCAGATCATCTTCCTGGAGGAAGGCGACGTGGTCGACCTGCAATTGCAGCGCACCTGGATCGTCGACGCCGATGGCAGGCCGGCCGAACGCCCGGTGCGCACCGTGCATGCGCACACCGGCGCCGCCGAACTCGGCCCCTACCGCCACTACATGCAAAAGGAAATCTTCGAACAGCCGCGTGCCATCGGCGACACGCTCGAAGGCGTGACCGCGATCATGCCGGAGCTGTTCGGCGACCAGGCCTACCCCATCTTCAAGCAAGCCGACTCGGTGCTGATCCTGGCCTGCGGCACCAGCTATTACGCCGGCCTGACCGCCAAGTACTGGCTGGAATCGGTAGCGAAGATTCCGGTCAACGTCGAGATCGCCAGCGAATACCGCTACCGCGACAGCGTGCCGAATCCGAACGCGCTGGTGGTCACCATTTCGCAAAGCGGCGAAACCGCCGACACCCTGGCCGCGCTAAAGCATGCACGCGCGCAAGGCATGGTCAACACCCTGACCATCTGCAACGTCGCCACCAGCGCCATGGTGCGCGAATGCGTGCTGGCCTACATCACGCGCGCCGGCGTCGAAGTCGGCGTCGCCTCGACCAAGGCCTTCACCACACAGCTGACTGCACTGTTCCTGCTGACGCTGGCGCTGGCGCAGGTGCGCGGCCATCTCAGCGATGAGCAGGAAGCGCAGCACCTGAAGGCCATGCGCCACCTGCCGGTCTCGGTCGGCGCCGTGCTGGCGCTGGAGCCGCAGATCATCGCCTGGGCCGAGGAATTCGCGCGCAAGGAAAACGCGCTGTTCCTCGGACGCGGCATGCACTACCCGATCGCGCTCGAAGGCGCGCTCAAGCTCAAGGAAATCTCCTACATCCACGCCGAAGCCTATCCGGCCGGAGAACTGAAGCATGGCCCATTGGCACTGGTGACCGAAGAAATGCCGGTGGTGACGATCGCGCCGAAAGACGCGCTGATCGAGAAACTGAAGTCCAACATGCAGGAAGTGCGCGCGCGCGGCGGCCAACTATACGTGTTCGCCGACGTCGATTCGCGCATCTCTTCCGAAGCCGGTATCCACGTGATCCGCCTGCCCGAGCACTACGGCATCCTGTCGCCGATCCTACATGTGGTGCCGCTGCAGTTGCTAGCCTATCACACCGCGCTGGCGCGCGGCACCGATGTCGATAAGCCGAGAAATCTGGCCAAGAGCGTGACTGTGGAATGATGGGTACGCTTTTGTCTAAATGGTCCTTATTTAACAATTATTGCGGGAAATTATTTCGGCAACGTCCAAGGCAATACGTTTTATTGGATTGCGGGCAATTTAAACAATAG
>DATJCV010000376.1:0-2192 GCA_035497775.1 Burkholderiaceae bacterium
TTTTTTACTACCCATTGCACGCAGATTTCATCCGCGATTTATAATTGCCCAGACAATTATTATTTCGATGCAGAATGGAACAGCCCGCGCCACTTTTTTCACTGCAGGATTTCCAGGTCGAGGACAGCGTCGGCTATCTCCTGAAGCGCACCCGTGCCATGTTGACCAATGCGGCGGAGGAAACCCTGGCGGAGCAAGGGCTGGACATCACTCAGGCACAAGGCAGCCTGCTGTTCATGCTGTCGACCGGAAAATATCGGACCGCCGCCGATCTGGCACGCGAGCTGTGCATCGACGCCGCCTCGATGAAGCGCATGATCGACCGGCTGGCGACGCGTGGCTTGATCCAGCGCCAACCGAGCGCACAAGACCGGCGCCTGATCGACCTGCACCTGACCGACACCGGCCTGGCACTGGCGCAACAGTTGCCCGCCGTCTATGTGGCAACGCTCAACAAAAGCTTTGCCGGCTTCAGCGCCGAGGAAGTCGGCTTTCTGAAGAGCCTGCTGCGCAAGTTGTTGGCCAATGCGGAAATCGTTTCCTCGCAAAAAACTACTTGACCAGTCAACGTAAATAGTTGTCACTCCCTTTCTATGACATCCATTCTTCGGCCCTTTCCCGCGCCGGCCGCATTGCTGACTGTGCTCGCTTCGCGGCTCGCCGTGGGCGGCATCACCGTCCTGCTCGCCGCCTGCGCCAGCTTTAGCGGCATTCACAGCAACGCACAACTGGCGACCCCCGGACACTTTTCGAGCGCGGAATCGCTGCCGGAACAAGGCGGCGCATGGCCATCGCCATCATGGGCCGGTGACATCGGCGGTCCGCCACTGCAGGCGCTGATCGATGAGGCCTTGGCCGGCAATCCCGACCTGCAGATCGCGGCGGCGCGCATCGCCAACGCCCGTGCGGCATTGCAGGCAGCCAGGGCGGCCACGTTGCCAACCGTCGGCGCCAGTTTCAGCAGCACCTATCAGCGCTATACCGAAAACGGCTTGATCCCGCCGCCGCTGGCCGGCACCTATGCAACCGACAATGAACTGGCGCTGAATTTCTCGTACGACTTCGATTTCTGGGGCCGGCATGCCGCGCAGCTGCGCTCCACGATCGCGCTCGGCAAGGCAGTGGTGGCCGAACAAGCGGAGGCGCGCCTGATTCTCGGCACCGCCATTGCCCGCACCTGGCTGCAACTGGGGCGCCAGCAAGCGCAATTGCAACTGACCGAACAGCAATTGCTGGTACGCGAAAAACTGGATCAACTGACGCAGCAACGGATTGAAGCCGGCCTCGACGCCGGCGGCGAACGGCAGCAGACGCAATTGCAGCTGGCCAGCTTACGCGCCGACCTCGCGCAATGGCAGGAGGCGATGGGTTTGAGCCGCAACCAGTTGGCTGCGCTACTGGGAAAAGGCCCGGATCGCGGCCGCGCCATCGCGGCGCCGACACTGCCGCCTGAACAGGCATTGGCATTGCCCGATCAGTTGCCGGTGGCATTGCTGGGGCGGCGCCCGGACATCGTCGCCTCGCGCTGGCGGGTCGAGGCGGCGCAGGGCGATATCGACAATGCCAAAGCGCAGTTCTATCCGAACGTCGACCTGATGGCGTTCGCCGGCCTGTCCAGTCTCGGCTGGTCGACCCTGCTGCAAAGCGGCAGCCGCATGGTCGGCATTGGCCCGGCAATCCGCTTGCCGATCTTTGAAGGCGGCACCCTGCGCGCGCAATTGCAGGGCAAGGTGGCCGCCTACGATGGCGCGGTTGCGCAATACAACCAGGCGCTGACCGAAGCCTTGCACCAGGTTGCCGATCAGGTGCAGTCGTTGCGCGCGCTGCAAGATCAGGGCCGCGAGCGCCAGCTGGCCAGCTCAGCAGCACTGACCACGCTGAATCTGGCGCGGCAACGCCAGCGGGTCGGCACCGCCAACATGCTGCAAGTTCTGATCAGCGAAAGTGCGTGGCTGGCACAGCAGCAGCAGGTGCAGGCGCGCAAGGCCGATCTGCGGATAGGACTGATCAAGGCGCTTGGCGGCGGCTTCGAGGCCGGGTCCGATGGCCTGCTCGCCAGCAGCGCCGCTGCGCGCTAGACCAGCCCACCTGATTTTGAAGGCAGCAGCACTCCTCCCTCCCTTTTGACAAGACTGCACGATGACCGCACCTAACGCAACTTCCGCCGCACCCACGGCAGCCACTGCACCCGC
>DATJCV010000377.1:0-2760 GCA_035497775.1 Burkholderiaceae bacterium
GTCATGCAGGCGCCGTTAATCGCGATTGAATCGCCCAGCGCCACATCGGCCAGCGGCAACCCGCCGGCGTCCAGCGTCAGGCGCACGCCGGAATCGGCGGCAGCGCCAAGTGCCTTGACCTCAATAATTTTGCCGATCGCGGCAACAATTCCTGTAAACATAATTAAACCGAACAAAGTAGAAAATCGCTGCCCAAGCCGTCTTCGCCAACACGGGTAACCAAGTGCTTCAGCGACTTAAAGACACAGGCTTTCCGGCTGTGCGGGAACAGCGGAGGGCTAGAAGTGCTATCGGAAAACAGACAAGCCTCAAGCACTGATGCGCGCAAGAATGCGTAAGTCGTCGCCGATCTGCTGCACTTCGTGGAATTTTAGCGCGATGCGGTCGGCCAGCCGCTCGAGCGCCGGCAGTTCGAACATGTCGAAGCCCGGCCCGAGCAACTGCGGCGCCACGTACAGCAGCAGTTCATCGACGCAGCCTTCTCGGATCAGCGAACCGTTCAACTTGGCGCCAGCCTCGACATGCAGCTCGTTGATTTCCCGCCGGCCAAGCTCCTGCATCAACCCCGGCAGATCGACCTTGCCCTTCGAGTTAGGCAGAAACATCACTTCGGCGCCGGCCTCGCGCAGCATCGCCTCCTGCTCGGCATCGCGCCTGGCCGTGACCACCCAAGTGCCGCCGCCGGCCAGTACCCGGGCATGCGCTTCGATGCTCAGCTTGCTGTCGAGTATGATGCGGCGCGGCTGGCGCACCGTCTCGACCGCGCGCACCGTCAATTGCGGGTCGTCCTGCCGCACGGTCCCGATGCCGGACAGGATGGCGCAGGCGCGGGCGCGCCAGCGATGGCCATCCGCGCGCGCCGCTTCCGACGTGATCCACTGGCTCTGGCCATTTACCAACGCGGTCCTGCCATCCAGGCTGGCGGCCACCTTCATCCGCACCCACGGCTTGCCGCGCTGCATGCGCGAGAAGAAACCGATATTGACCTCGCGCGCTTGCTCGGCCAGCACGTCGCCTGTCACCTCGATGCCGGCCGCGCGCAGCCGTGCCAGACCCTGCCCTGCCACCAGCGGATTCGGGTCCTGCACTGCCACCACCACCCGCGCCACACCCG
The DNA here is from genome assembly GCA_035497775.1 of Burkholderiaceae bacterium. Classification (GTDB taxonomy): domain Bacteria; phylum Pseudomonadota; class Gammaproteobacteria; order Burkholderiales; family Burkholderiaceae_D; genus DATJCV01. The sequence goes on from DATJCV010000377.1 coordinate 1,115, forward strand.
CCGCGATCAAGGCGTCACAGCAAGGCGGCGTGCGGCCGAAATGACTGCAGGGCTCCAGCGTCACGTAGACGGTAGCGCCACGCACGTCGCGACTCTTGGTGCGGGCGTCATTCAGCGCTTCGATTTCGGCATGGTTGCCGCCAGGCGGCTGGGTCCAGCCCTGGCCGATGGCGTGGCCGTCCTTGGCGATGACGCAGCCGACAGCGGGATTCGGCGGGCTGATGGCGAGAGCATTGTGCGCCAGCCGCAATGCCTGCGACATGAATGCGCTATCTTGATTCATGGGATGGAGTATGTCGATAATTTCCGCTATTTAATTTCGGAAAATAGTATGCTTATGTGGGAGTATATGGTCCATTGTCGGGCCGGGCAATTCCCGGTCACGGCATCATGCGAGGTGTGACGCAACCGCTTCCCCCGACGGACGCCGGGGTGCCCACCTTAACACAAGACCACGGTGGACAATGGCGCTGCCGAACCCTCAACGTCCGCCCCAGCAATCTTCCGCCGTTGCCGTATTGCCGCTCAAGCTCCGCTTTCCGGTCTCGTCCAGCAGGAAGGTGCCGCATTTGTCGCTGTTGGCCGGCGTTGCCACTAACTCGTAACCGGTTGCCGTCGTCTTGGCGTCGGTCAGGGTGATGTTGTATTTTGGACTACCGGATTTGGGCGACTGGCCCAACCCGGCGGCCTGCAGCGTGGCTGTCGTGGTACCGACATACGTATTGTTGACCGTATAGCCGCGCTGCATCCAGTTGGAAGCCTCCAGCAAGGTGGCGATGGCTTCGGCCCGGTTGCTGCGCCGCACCGATTCCTGATAACTCGGCACCGCGACCGAGGCCAGAATCGCGAAGATGGCGACCGCGATCATGAGTTCGATCAGGGTGACGCCGCCTTGCCGGTGATGCTTTTGGAGCTGCATAGAATTCTCCATTCCGACCAAATCCGATCAGTGTTTGATGGTGAGCTGGTGCCAGGTTCTGAACGGGTTTATCCCGGATTTAAAGCCGATTTCCTGCGGACCGCCACCGTCCAGCCGGTTGCTTAGCCCGACTCGCTGGCCTGGCTTGACGGTAACCCAGGCCGGATTGGCCACCGTCCCGGCGATCGTCACCGAACTAAGGCCGATGAACGTCGTGCCATTGACAGCAAACACCGCATTGGTCGCGACCCCGCCAGACAAATAATTGATCGCCATCAGTTGCGACACGCCGCCCCCCTCGCATAAGTCGCTGGTCGGAGCCAGCGTTGTCGCCAGCATCGCGACGTTGTCCATGATTTGCAGGTCGCCAATCACGCGCTCGCCGGCGGAAAGGGAGAGATCAATATACCAGCCGCGCTTGGTCTTCCAGTCGACTGCGTTCGAGGACAGCGTGCGGCCACCAGTTGCCGCGGTAAAGGATTGCTTCACCAACTCCGTGCGCCCGGACACCGTGCCTGCGAAAGGCTTGTCCCAGATGCCGTAAATACTCTGCACATCGACATTCGCCTTGTCGCCTTCCTCGATGAATTTCCCGGTCGCCACCGTGACCAAATATCCACCGCTGGGATGCTGCGCCAGGGCCGGACGCTTGACCATGGGCTGGATCTTGCCGTCGTCATTGACCGCGCTGAACAATTTACTGCTGCTCCAACCGGCCGTGCTGGTA
>DATJCV010000378.1:0-2488 GCA_035497775.1 Burkholderiaceae bacterium
GGCTGGCCGAATTGCTTGCGTTCGTGGACGTAGGGTACGACCGCGTCCATGCAGGCTTGCATGATGCCGAGCGGGCCGCCGGACAGCACGGTGCGCTCGTAATCGAGGCCCGACATCAAGACATTGACACCCTTGCCGAGGCCGCCCAGCACGTTTTCGGCCGGTACTTCGCAATCCTGGAACACCAGTTCGCCGGTGTGCGAGCCGCGCATGCCGAGCTTGTCGAGCTTTTGCGCCACTGAAAAACCCTTGAAGCCCTTTTCCACCAGGAATGCGGTCATGCCGCGCGGCCCGGCTTCGATATCGTTCTTGGCGTACACCACCAGCGTGTCGGCGTCGGGACCGTTGGTGATCCACATCTTGCTGCCGTTCAGGATCCAGCGGTCGCCCTTGAAGTCGGCGCGCAGCTTCATGCTGACCACGTCCGAACCGGCGTTCGGCTCCGACATCGCCAAGGCGCCGACGTGTTCGCCGGAGATCAGCTTGGGCAGGTATTTCGCCTTTTGCTCGGGCGTGCCGTTGCGCTTGATCTGGTTTACGCACAAATTGGAATGGGCGCCGTAGGACAGGCCGACCGAGGCCGAGGCGCGCGAGATTTCTTCCATCGCGATGATGTGCGCCAGGTAGCCCATGTCGGCGCCGCCGTATTCCTCGCCGACCGTGATGCCGAGAATCCCCAGCTCGCCCATCTTGCGCCACAAATCCATCGGGAACTGGTCGCTGCGGTCGATTTCGAAGGCGCGCGGCGCGATTTCGGCGGCGGCGAATTGCTGTACGGTCGCGCGCAGTGCGGCGATGTCTTCGCCGTGGTCAAAGGTCAAGCCGGGTAGATGAATCATGCTGTCCTCAAGGTTGTGTCAGCGGAAATGACGAACAGGGTTTGCTGCATGACGGCGCACAGCTTTTCGGCGCCGTCGCGCACGGCAAAGACGTCGGCGCGGGTCACCACCAGCGAGCGGCCCGCCTTCAGCACCGTGCCGCGTGCGATCAGGGTGTCGCCGATGCCGGGGGCGACGATGTTGATTTTATACTCGGCGGTCAGACATTCGGATTCCGGCAGCAGCAAGGTGTTGGCAGCATAGCCGCCGGCGGAATCGGCGATCGTGCCGATCACGCCGCCGTGGAAATAACCGTGCTGCTGGGATACCGCGGCGCTCATCGGCAGGACGATTTCACAGCCGCCCGGCGTCAGGTTTTGCAGCCGTGCATGCCAGGCTGCCAGCGCGCCCTGGCGGTCAAAACTGCGCTGCAGCAGCGCGGCGATGGAGGCGGAAACGGTTTGCATGGCGGAGCGGTCGGCGGCTGAAGAAAAGGGTGAGGCGGCACACATATCGGCCGCTGGCGCCCATCATACCCAAGATTGACGTTTACGTAAACGTAAAGCAAAACGGCTTGATGCGGCCAACGGCAACGCGGGAAATTGGTGCTGGCCATCGACTTGCCGCCCGCTTACACGTGGACAATGCTGCTCAACAGCCATCCGGCCGCGGCGCAGCCGGCCACCACCAGCCAGGGCGGCAGCTTCCAGAACATCAGGGCGACCAGCGCCAGCAAGGCCAGCCCAAAATCTGCCGGCTGCAACACGGCGCTGGTCCAGACCGGGTGATACAGCGCCGCCAGCAGCAGCCCGACCACGGCGGCGTTGACGCCGGCCAGCGCCGCCCGTGCCTGCCGGTTACCGCGCAGTTGCTCCCAGAATGGCAGCACCCCGATCACCAACAGGAACGATGGGATGAAGATCGCGACCAGGCACACCGCCGCCCCGAGCCAGCCGCCGGGTGTCAGCGTCAGCGAGGCGCCGAGGAATGCCGCAAAGGTGAACAGCGGGCCGGGCACCGCTTGCGCCGCGCCGTAGCCCGCCAGAAAGGTTTCGTTGGCTACCCAGCCGTTGGGTACCACCGCCGCCTGCAACAGCGGTAGTACCACGTGGCCGCCGCCAAATACCAGCGATCCGGCTCGATAGAAGGCGTTGACGATGTCGAGAATCGGCCCGGGCCAGATCCGGGCCGCCAGCGGCAAGCCGGCCAGCAGAATGAAAAACAAGCCCAGCAGCGCACCGCTCAGGCGCCGGCTGACCGCAATCGGCAAGCGATCATGCGCCAGGCCGGGCGTGTCCTCGCGGGCCGGCTGGAACAATGCCCATCCCGCCACGGCGGCGAGCGCGATGACTCCGACCTGGCCCCAGGCGTTGGGCCACAGGAGGGCGCCGCAGGCCGCGACCGCGGTCATGGAAATGCGCGTCGTGTCGGTGCACAGGCTGCGCGCCATGCCCCATACCGCCTGCGCCACCACCGCGACCGCGACCACCTTCAGGCCATGCAGCGCACCGTCCGGAATCACACTGCCCCAGCTGGACAGGCCCTGCGCGAACAGGGCCAGCAGGATGGCCGAGGGCAAGGTAAATCCGGCCCAGGCCGCCAGTGCGCCCGGCAATCCGGCGCGCGACAAGCCGAGCGCGATGCCGACCTGGCTGCTGGCCGGGCCGGGC
>DATJCV010000379.1:0-1609 GCA_035497775.1 Burkholderiaceae bacterium
CGCCATCCCGCCCTTGAACGATATCGACGTCTATAGCCAGGATGTGGGCCTGATCGCGATTGCCGATGGCGAAACCTTGCTGGGATTCAACATCACGGTCGGCGGCGGCATGGGGCGCACCGACCGCACGCCGGAGACTTATCCGCGGTTGGGCGACGTGATCGGCTACATCCCGAAAGAGCATGTGCTGCACTTTGCCCACAGCATCGTCACGATCCAGCGCGACTACGGCAACCGCGCCAATCGAGCTCGCGCCCGCTTCAAATACACGGTGGACGACAAAGGCCTGCCGTGGCTGCAAGCCGAACTCGAACGCCGTCTCGGCTTTGCGCTGGAAGCGCCGCGCGAATTCACGTTCACCACCAACGGAGATCAATACGGTTGGGTCAAGGGCTCGGATGGCCGCTGGCATTACACGCTGTTCATCGAAAACGGCCGCGTCGCCGATCACGGAACCATCCAGCTGATGACCGGCCTGCAGGAAGTCGCCCGCGTGCACGACGGCGAATTCCGCGTGACGCCGAACCAGAACCTGATCATCGCCAATGTCGCCGCCAAAGATAAAAAGCAGATCGAGCGCGTGCTGGCGGCGCATGGGCTAGGCGATTCGAACCAGGCCAGTACGCTGCGCCTGAACTCGATGTCATGTGTCGGGCTGCCTACCTGCGGCCTGGCGATGGCCGAAAGTGAGCGCTATCTGCCGGAATTGATCAGCAAGATCGAACCAATCCTGCTCCAGCACGGCCTGGCCGACGAACCGATCACCTTGCGCATGACCGGCTGCCCCAACGGTTGCGCCCGGCCGTATATTTCCGAGATTGCCTTCACCGGCCGCGCGCCCGGAAAATACAACATGTACCTGGGCGGCGGCCACCACGGCCAGCGACTGAACCGCCTCTATCTGGAAAACATCGGCGAAGAGCGGATTTTGCAGGAGCTCGAAGGGCTATTCGGGCGTTTCGCCAGCGAGCGTGCGGCAGCGGAGCACTTTGGTGACTTCGTGATTCGCGCCGGCATCGTCCGGCCGGTGCTGCATGGCAAGGACTCGAATGACTGAGCTGGTGGGATTGTCGGCGTAAAAAAACGGTGACCGGGGTTTCACTACGCGTCGCACGGCCGGCTCAGGAAAACTGCACTGCATAGATCGGCGGTAGTCTGGTTGTAATCTCCTGCCACGCATCGCCGCCATTTTCCGATACCCACAGGCCGCCGGTGGTCGAACCCATCGCCAGCGTCCGGCCGTCGTCCGCGACCGCCAGGCCGTGGCGGTAGACCAGGTCGTAGCAATTTTGTTGCGGCAAACCGGCGCGCAAGGTATCGAACGACCGGCCGCCGTCGCCCGTGCGGCTGACTGCCAGGGCGCCATCCACCGGGATGCGCTTCTGGTCGGCGACGGCCGGCACGAACCAGGCGGTCTCGCCGTCCTGCGGATGGACCGCGACCGCGAAGCCGAAGTCCGACACCGGCTGGGAGCCGCCTTGCCCGACCCGTTGCCAGTACGCGCCGCCATCGATCGAGCGCCAGATGCCGTTGTGATGCTGCGCCCACAGCACGTCGGGTGCCGCCACGCATTGTGCGATTCGGTGCGGGTCCTGGATCGCCGGGTCTT
>DATJCV010000380.1:0-8404 GCA_035497775.1 Burkholderiaceae bacterium
TGGCCCGAAACTGAACAGCATGACACGCCATATGCTGGGCTTGACGGCCGGCATGCCGGGCGCACGCGCCTTCCGGCAAATGCTGTCCGATCCGAAAGCACTAGCGACTGCCGATGCCGCCGTCCTGTTGCGGGCATGGACCCGCAGTCAGCAGCGCGCAGCCTGACGTGCAGCGGCTTATCTTCTGGCACGAAAACTGCACGCCTATATTCAGCAGTATATTTTCTTGATGAAGGTGACACGATGCCGACAACCAGGGGAAAAAAACAGGATAGCGACAAAGTCAGCCACAAGATTGAAAAAATCGTGCACGACTGGGAACAGGATGGAACGATAGGCAGTTCTCGCCCGAAGAACAAAAAAAAGGCGGTCAAGCAAGCAGTCGCCATAGCGCTGAAACAGGCCGGCAAGAGCAAATACCAGAAGAAGGGCACGCACCACTGAAACTCTGGCCAGCGTGACCGCTGGCCGCCAAGCCGGTCAATACTCCTTGAGCCGGTTGTACAGCGTCTTCAGACTGATGCCGAGGGTATTGGCGGTCTGGCGCTTGTCGCCGCCGAAATGTTTCAGCGTTGCCAGAATAATTTCTCGTTGCGCACTTGCCAATGGCATGCCGGCGGGGAAGTTCAGACAACCCGAGCGCAAGCCAGTGCCATGCGTGGCCGGCTCGGACAGGCATTCTTCCAGATTAAGCGTATCGCCCGCCAGGATGAATGCGCGCTGTACCATATTCTTCAACTCCCTGACATTGCCTGGCCAAGCGTATTTACGGGCCAGCTCCAGCGAGGCGGGAGAAAATTCCTTGCTGCTATTTTCCTTGTCGTTCAGCAGCTCGAGAAAATGCCGCGCCAGCAGGACGATGTCCTCGCCGCGTTCGCGCAATGGCGGCACCCGTAGCGGGAAGACCGCCAGGCGATACATCAGATCCTCGCGCAACTTGCCATGCTCGACCGCAGCCGCAAGATCACGATTGGTGGCGGCCAGCAAGCGAAAATTCACGCATACTTCGCGCTCGCCGCCGACGCGCATGAAGCGGCTGCATTCCAGCACGCGCAGCAGTCGAACTTGCATGTTGAGCGGCATCTCGGTAACTTCATCGAGAAACAGCGTGCCATCCGCCGCTTGTTCGAAATAGCCGATGTGCTGGCGCTGAGCCCCGGTGAAGCTGCCCTTTTCATGCCCGAACAGCGCGGCTTCGATCAACTGCGGCGGAATCGCGCCACAGTTCACCGTGATGAACGGATGCCGGCAACGCCGGCTTTTTTGATGGATGGTTTGTGCGACCAGTTCCTTGCCGGTCCCGCTTTCGCCGACCAGCAGCACCGTTGCATCCGTGCCGGCAACCTTGTCGATCTGCCGGTAGAGCGTTTCCATGATCGGCGCCGATCCCAACAGCAAGCCGAAGCGTTTTAATTTCAGAGGGTCGTCGGTGATCATGGAGTTAGGCATTTCTTGGCTGCCTTGATGGCAACAACGTGCAGGTGGCAAGTATTACCGCAAAGCGGTAATTTTTACGCACCAAAGTTTTTTTACCAGCATTGCCCGGTGCGATGAATAACGGACGCTGGCACGCATTCTGCAGGTAGATCAGGGCTGGCATAGGTGAGCGCGGTTGGCAACCATACCGGCCTGGTAATTGTGTGCGACCAACGTTAAAAGGTGACGACATGAAATCATTTTCTAAAATCTCCGGAATGACGCTGCTGGCAGCGATGTTGTGTGTAGCGTTGCCTGGCTGCAACCGCAGCGCCAACAATAACCCCCCAGGCACACCCGGCATGTCAAGCGGGTCATCCGGTTCGACCTCGGGAGGTGCCAGCGGCCGGCCAAGCAGCGGCAATCAACAAGACAACGCCAATCAGCAAAGCAGCGGTGGCACGAGCGGCAATGCCGGCGCTGGCACAAGTAAATAACAAGTAAATAAAGTAGAGAGCGCCAAGCGGCTTTGCGTTCCGATTACCTGAAAACTTGTATAAGAACTAATGGAAAAGATCACGGTCAAGAATAGGAGGTGCCCCTTAGCTGAAAGGAAAAGAGATGACTGCAATATTGAGAAACGCCAAATATATTCTGGCGATGGCTGCTCTGGGCCTGTTATTGACTGGCTGCAACCGCAATACCGGCAGTGAGGCCAGCCCAGGCTCAAATAGCGGCGCCCCAGCAAGCCCAGCTCCCGCTCCCGAGACAAACGCGCCGCCGCCTGCACCGGCCCCCGCTCCTGCTCCGGACACTTCTGCTACTACGCCACCCGCGAGTCCGGGCAGCAACATGTCGTCGGCTCCCTCGGGCACCAGCGCCACTGCTGGCGCGGCAGTGGACGATACGATCATTACCACCAAGGTCAAGGCGGCGCTGCTGGCGGATAGCGACGTCAAGGCTGCGGATATCCATGTCGACACCGCCAACGGCGACGTCACCTTGAGTGGCACAGCCGCCAGCCAGGCGCAAATCGACAAGGCGGTAGGAATCGTGCGTGGTATCGAAGGAGTCAAGAACGTCGATAACAAGCTGGCAGTCAAGGCTGGCTGACGACCTGATGTGATCCGTGTCATCCTGCCAGGGGACGGTGGTTTTCCCAATTGAGCGGCGTCGCCGCATGAGTCGAGATAGGAAACTATGCCGCATGTGCTAATCGTGGACAACGATGTCGCTACCTGTGAGGCGCTAGTCAAAACCATATCGGCTGAAGGTTATACCGCGGCGTGCGCTAGCAGCTTGCGTATGGCCAAGCAGCAGATCGCACGGCAACGGCCCGACGTGGTGTTGACCGACCTGAGCCTGCCCGACGGTAACGGAATCGATTTTTTTAATGATGCGGATTGCCGCGCCGGTATTGAAATCGTCTTGATTACCGGCCATGCCAGTGTCGAGACTGCAGTCGAGGCGTTACGGCTGGGAGCCGCCGACTATCTGACCAAACCCATCAATTTGCGCCGCTTGAAAGCGTTGCTGTCGCGCGTCCCGCGTGCGGTCGATCTGCGCACGGAGATTGGCGCACTGCGTGGCAAGCTATGCCGGCTGGGGCATTTTGGCGAAATGCTGGGGACCTCGCCGGCGATGCAAAAGCTGTATGCGCAGATCAGCCGGGTGGCGCCGACCGAGGCGTCCGTCCTGTTGTTGGGAGAAAGCGGCACCGGCAAGGAAATGGCGGCGCAAACGCTGCACGAACTCAGCCTGCGCCAAAAGCAGGTTTTCCTGCCAGTCAATTGTGGAGCCATTTCACCGCAGCTGATTGAAAGCGAGATTTTCGGACACGAAAAGGGTAGTTTTACCGGTGCCGACCGGTTGCATAAAGGCTATTTCGAGAGAGCCAGCGGCGGTACGCTGTTTCTCGATGAAATTACCGAGATGCCGCCTGAGCTGCAGGTCAAACTGCTGCGGGTCCTGGAAAGCGGGTCGTTCATGCGTATCGGTGGCCATCAGGAGATCGAGACCGATGTGCGTATTATTGCCGCCAGCAACCGCGACCCGCGGGAAGCGGTGGCGAGCGGCAGCTTGCGGCTCGATCTATATCATCGCCTGAATGTGTTTCCACTGCAGATTCCTCCGTTGCGCGAACGGGAAGACGATATCGAATTGCTGGCACACTATTTTCTGGATGACTTCAATCGCATCCATGGCACCGATAAGCTGATTGCACCAGGCGCCGCTGGGGCGCTGGCCGGCTACCACTGGCCGGGCAATGTGCGCGAGTTGCGCAACCACATCCAGCATGCCTTCATTCTTGCCGATCGGATCATCGACAGTGTGTTGCTGACGCCATCGGAAGCGGCCACGCTGCCGCCTGGCATGACGCTGTCGATCGCGCTCGGGACCTCATTGGCCGATGCCGATCGCCAGCTGATTTTCGCCACGCTGGAATTGTGCAAGGGAGTGAAAAAAAGGGCGGCCGACATGTTGGGCATCAGCCTGAAAACCCTGTACAACCGGCTGGAGGAATATGGCCGCTCGAAGGAAGCATTGCCGGTCGTCGATGGTACGGAATAGAAAACGCAAATTCCGATGTGCCGCATGGCTTCATGCCGGGCAACAGCCGGGTCGGGCCGCTGAGCTCTTTGTGCCGCAGCATCAGGCGGCCTGTGGCGCCGCACTGCCGTCCCATACCATGCGCCGGGCGCCGCTGGCACCGAGCAAGCCGCCACTCATGCCCAGCGCGAGTGACAGGGCCATGGCGCCAAATACCATCCAGGCGGTGCTCGACGCCATTTGCACCGTGCGATTCGCCGCAGCCCTTCCTTGCGGCGACGCCTGTTCGGGAGAGCCGGCAACAATCAGCGCCTGATCGACAATGGCGGCAGCACGCTGTGGATCCATATTGAGCGAGCCGGTCAGCAACTGGATGGCGTCATTCCGGTTACCGGCCTGAATCTGGCGTTCGAAGCGGTCGACGATACCGGGGTCGACATTGCCGAATTGCCGGCTCAATACGCCGCCGGCAGCGCCATTGTTGGACTGGGTCATCGCTTCGCCCATGGTGCCGAAGATGCCGCCCAGCATGCTGCCGCCGGCCGATGCTGCCAGCACGACAAACAGCAGAGTAGTCACGCCCCAAGCCGTGGCACCATGCAGCAGGCCATCGCTTTTGCGCTTCAAGCCGGACGCCCGCGCCGCTACATAGCCGCCGACGAAGGCGGCGATCAGCATGCTGATGCCGGCCCACAGCAACGGCCCGGTGGCGCTGGCCGATTCGGCGGCGCCAACCTCCAGGGTGGAAAGGCCGGTGGCCACGCCGAGCATGGTTAGCACCATCTGCAGCGCCACGCCAACCACTACGCCGGCCAGGATCGCACCCCAGCGCAGGGAGGAAAAAAACGGACGCCGCAATGCCGCACTGTTATCCATCGCCGGATTGCGATAGGTTCCGGTCAGGTTGCGGTCGGTAATAGCCATGTTGTTTCTCCTTGGCGCAGGGGCAGGTGTAAATGTGGACGAGCGGATCGATCCGCTGCCGGCATTCAGACCTGCAATGTTCAAAAATCAATAATGCTCGACGATGCCATTGACGATCTGCACGCGGTCGCCGACGCGCAGGCTCGGGTTGGTTTCAGTCGCAAATACCTGTTGCGCGCCATCGTCCATACGCAGCGTCACGCGATAAGCCTGATCATCCCGCATGCGACTGAGCCTAGTGTCGCCGACGACGACGCCGGTGATCGCGCCAACGCCAATGCCGGCATCCTTCTGGTCGACCCTCTCGATGGATTGCACCACGCCGACGGCGGATGCCATGCTGGACGTCCCCATGCTGGGAGCGGACGTCGACATATTGGGCGCTCTGGTCATGCTGCAGGCGCCCAATGTCAGTAGCACGAGGGCGCATAGCGCGTAGCGAAGAAGTTTATTCATCAGTAGCATAAGAGGCCTCGATAATGGTGGAAATGGGCAATGGTCAGCGGTCTGCATGCAGTAAATGTGCCAGTTGCTTGTGGTGAAATGCCTGCCACGCACACCGCGCACGCTCCCACACCATAGGGCGCGAGATTGCCGGGGTGCGGTAGTTTTTACGACGGACGGTAGTTATTACAATCGCAACTGCGATCCGGCCATGCCGCGTGGCCGAGCACGGTGCGCAAGCTGTCCACGATCGCACGCCGCAAGGCCGGCCACGCCGCGGAGTCACTCACCACATGTCTCTGATTGACTTCAAGCTCGACGCCGACATACTGCGCATCGCCAAAATGACGCCGCAGGAAAGCGGTGAAGCTGTCGGCGCTTCCCTTATACGGCACATTGCGCCGTATTTTCAGGTCCGGCAAACCAGCTTTGAGGCTGGTCTGCCAGCGTTGGCAGAGCATGGTCTCGCTCGTGCGCGCCGGGTCGTACAGCAGGCCGAGGTCGGTATCGCGCAGCTTGCCGTTCAGCATTGGTGTAAAGCTGTGGCAGGAAACATGCAGCACCCGCTGACCATCGGCAACGGCGCTGGCGATTCGTAGCTGCACCGCAGTCCGGTATGGCAGGTAATAGCGCTCGAAAATTTCACGGCGTTGCGCCAGCGCCAAGCCGCGCGTTGCGCTCGAATACAAACGTGGATGCGCGGGCGAGCGATTCAGATCGATCAGCAGGCGACTGACGGTAGCGGCTTGCAGCGGCGCCCTCAGCGTTGCCGCCATCTCGCGCGCCAATCGCAAGGCGCCGGCGTCGTAACCGTAGTGGCTGCGCAGCAAAAGCTGTCGATCGCGGAACAGCGCGCGGTATGGCGGAGGAATCTGGTAGCCGCCATGTTCGCAACTGATCAGCAGAAATTGTCCATTTTCCATCGCGACCATGACCTAGGGCTGAAACTGGCGCCCGTGTTGCAGGCAATTGCACAACTCCTGATACACCATGCGCAACGGCGCGTGCCGATAGTCGCCGGCCAACGCACGCAGCAGGCGCCGCGCCAGCGTCCCGCGGTGCCGTATCGTGTCGAGTACGCTGCGGCTGGCAACACTGAGTTCGCCCGGCGCCAGGCTTTCGAGCAGGTGCTGCCATAAGTCGCCGGCGCTGCAGCGCCGCTCCGGAAAGCCCAGTAGCGCCAGATAGCCGGCATCCTCGATCACGGCTTGTTCCGCCGCGCGGATGCACGCCTGCAGCACCTGTGCCAGCCGCCCCGTGTCAAATGGCGCCTGCGCCGCGACAGCCTTGCGGTACAGCATTTTCGTCACGGCCACCACGGCGTCGGCGATGGCGAGATCGGCTTGCGGACATTCCTGCATGTCGAGCACTCGAACCTCGATCGCATTGCGTTCGAAACGCGCAATCGCGCCGCGCGAATTCAGCCATTCGTGCCGTAAGACGCCTTCGGGATCGGCGTCGGCGATGGCGTCATACATCGGTTGCAGAATGCGTTGCCGATAGTCTTGTATGCCACATACCGGTTCCGGAATGAGAGTGCCGGCGATGGCGGTAAAGGCGCCGGCATTGTGCCGATAAACTTCCATCCGGGTATCGGCAAAACCCGTCGCGCCGCCTTCCATCAGCGGCGAGCTGGCCGCCAGCGCCGGCAGCAGCGGCAGCAGCAGACGCAGCGCTGCATGCAATTGCACGAATTCGCTGTCGCTGGCGAACGGCAGGTTGACATGCATGCTTTGCAGGTTGGCCCAGCCATGGCGGCGGCAATTGAAAATGCGATCATAGGTGCGATAGATGTCGCTGTGCTCATGCGGCCACAGCCGCGTTTCCGAACTCGGCTGCATCCATGGATGCATGGCGCCCGGCATCAATCGCGCTGCTGCGTGTTGCAGGCTGCGATTCATGGCCTGCACCGCGTCCTGGAATGCCGCGGGCAGCAAGGCCAGCGCTTGCGGCTGCGGATTCTTCACTTCGATCACGTGCAGTACCAGCTCGTTCGACCAGTCCAGCAGTGGCGCCGGCTCACGTGAGGCGGTTGCTGGCGGCGGCAGGCAGCGATCAGCGATCGGCAGTACATCCAGCGATGCACTCGCCACGATCATGTATTCGAGTTCGATGCCGTAGGCGGAAAACAGCGGATAGGGAGCAGCTGGATCATTCATGGCGATGCCCGAGATGCGCCCGCCTGGCCGCGGCATCGATGCGCCGACGGAATACCGTCATCACGGTACGGTACAGATCATCTTGCAATACGTGATCTTCATGGCCGGCGTCCACGTTCGGATTGTCGTTGATCTCCATGACGTAACTTTGCCCGCCCACCTGTTTGACGTCGACACCATAAAAGCCGGCGCCGATCAGGTTTGCTGCCTGTAGCGCGACCTCCACCACGGCGGCCGGCGCGGCAGCGAGCGGCAAGGCTTGGGTTTTGCCCTCGATCAGCGCTTGCCGGTCATTTTTCACGATTTGCCAGTGCCCGGGCACCATGAAATATTTGCAAGCGAATAGCGGCCGCCGGTCCAGGATGCCGATGCGCCAGTCGAACGCGGTCGGCAGATATTCCTGTGCCAGGATCAGCGCCGAATGTTGCAGCAAGCGGCGCGCTCCGGCTTCCAGCGCGGCAGCCGAGTCGGCTTTCAGGACGCCACGTGAAAACGCGCCGTCCGGCTGCTTCAAGACGCACGGCAAGCCGAGTATGCCAATCACCTGCTGCAGCATTCGCTCCAGCCGGTCGCCATGCACCAGCATGCTGCGTGGCTGCCGGATATGGTGGTACGCCAGCAATTCCGCCAGGTAAATTTTGTTGCAGCATTGGATGATCGAGTCGGCGTCATCGATCACGGTGGCGCCTTGTAGTGCCGCCTGACGCGCTGCCTGGTAAGTGTAGTGATTGACGTGGGTAGTGTCGCGGATGAAGAGGGCATCGAATTCCGGCAGTCGCGTCAAGTCCCGCCTAGTGATCATTTCCGCAGACATCTGCAGCTGTTCGGCGGCGCTGACGAATTTTTTCAAGGCGAGTGCGTTGGACGGCCGCTCGCTGGCAGCCGGGTCGTGCAAGATGGCCAGTGCCGGT
>DATJCV010000381.1:0-3247 GCA_035497775.1 Burkholderiaceae bacterium
TTGCTGAACATGTCCAACATCGCCTGGTTCGGCGACACCATCGCGCTGCCCCAGCATTTGCAAATCTCGCAACTGCGGGCGCTGGAAACCGGACGGCCGATGCTGCGCGCCACCAACACCGGCACCACGGCGGTGATCGACCGCCACGGCCGCGTCAGCGCGCAACTGGCGCCTTATACGCGCGCCACGCTGGCGGCCACGGTGCAAGGCAGCAGTGGTGCGACGCCCTATATCCTGTTCGGTAATCAGCCGGTGCTGGCACTGATTGTGCTGGCGTTGGCCGCGGCCTGGCTACTCAGCCGAAAACGCCGGGCGGTGCCCGGCGGCCATGGATAAGCGCCCGGGCCGGCGTCAAAACCGCTAAAATCAAAAGCTTTGGCAATCCTGCGCGAGCTGGCCCTGTGCCCGGCTGCTGCACTCATCACGATGCTCACATTCCAACAAATCATTCTCAAGCTGCAGGATTACTGGGACGCCCAAGGCTGCGCGCTGCTGCAGCCGTACGACATGGAAGTCGGGGCCGGCACCTCGCACACCGCCACCTTCCTGCGCGCGATCGGGCCGGAGCCGTGGCGCGCCGCCTACGTGCAGCCGTCGCGCCGGCCCAAGGATGGCCGCTACGGCAATAACCCGAACCGCCTGCAGCACTACTATCAATACCAGGTGGTGTTGAAGCCGGCGCCGGAAAATATCCTCGACCTCTACCTCGGTTCGCTCGAAGCGCTGGGGCTGGACCTGCAGCAGAACGATGTGCGCTTCGTCGAGGACGACTGGGAAAATCCGACCCTGGGCGCCTGGGGCCTGGGCTGGGAAGTCTGGCTGAACGGCATGGAAGTCACCCAGTTCACCTATTTCCAGCAGGTCGGCGGCCTCGACTGCAAGCCGGTGCTGGGCGAAATCACCTACGGCATCGAACGGCTGGCGATGTACCTGCAGGGCGTGGAAAACGTCTATGACCTGACCTGGACCGAATGGGAAGAGCGCGGCGTCAAGAAAACCCTTTCCTACGGCGACGTGTTCCACCAGAACGAAGTCGAGCAATCGACCTACAACTTCGAATACTCGAACGCCGAATTCCTGTTTTCGCTGTTCAATAATGTCGAAGCCGAAGCCAAGCGCCTGCTGGAAGTGCCGCTGGCGCTGCCCGCCTACGAAATGATCCTGAAGGCGGCGCACACCTTCAACCTGCTGGATGCCCGCGGCGCGATTTCGGTGACCGAGCGCGCCGCCTACATCGGCCGCATCCGCAACCTGTCGCGCGCGGTGGCGCAGGCGTATTACGAATCGCGCGAAAAGCTGAATTTCCCGATGTGCGGGGACGCGCGCGCAGCCGCCTAGGCGCTGCCGCTGCCACACGGGCCGAAATGCCTGCATTTCTCCCAGTGTTGTTTAATTCACAGAAACACCAGATTCCCGGTTCCGCGGGAATGACAAAAACATGAACCAAACTTTGTTAGTCGAACTGCTCACTGAAGAACTGCCGCCGAAAGCGCTGGCCAAGCTGGGCGAGGCCTTCGCCGCCGGCATTTTCAAGGGTTTGCAAGCGCGCGACCTGCTGGAAGACGAGTCCGCCTTCACCGCCTACGCGACGCCGCGGCGGCTGGCCGTCACGATCACCCGGGTGCGCGCCACTGCGCGCGACCGTGCCCTGCGTGAAAAGGTGCTGCCGGTGTCGGTCGCGCTGGACGCCAACGGCCAGCCGAGCGCGCCGCTGGCGAAGAAGCTGCTGGCGCTGGCGCAGCAGATCGGCGTCCCGCTGATCGGCCTGGAGCAACTGGAACGGGCGCCGGACGGCAAGGCCGACAGCTTTTTTTACGCCTACACCGCCCAGGGTTTGCCGCTGCAACACGGCCTGCAGCTGGCACTGGAAGACGCCATCGCCAAGCTGCCGATTCCCAAACTGATGAGCTACCAGCGCCAAAGCGGTAGCCGTGCCGGCGAGACCGTGCATTTCGTGCGGCCCGCACATCGGCTGATTGCGCTGCACGGGGCCGAAGTGGTGCCGGTCAGCCTGCTCGGCCTGGATGCCGGCCGCGTCACGCTCGGCCACCGTTTCCTGTCGCCAGGCGAGCTATCGATCGCGACGCCGGACGACTACGCCGCCACGCTGGCGCACGGCGGCAAGGTGATTGCCAGTTTCACCGAACGCAAGGGAAAAATCCGCAGCGCATTGCTGGCCAAGGCTGGCGCCGACCAGGCATTGATGCCGGAAGCGCTGCTGGATGAAGTGACGGCGTTGGTCGAATGGCCGGTAGTCTACGAATGCCGCTTCGAAGAAGAATTCCTCGCGGTGCCGCAGGAATGCCTGATCCTGACCATGCAGACCAACCAGAAATACTTTGCGCTGACCGATGCCGCCGGCAAACTCCGTTCCCGCTTCCTGATCGTCTCCAACCTGGCAACCGCCGATCCGAGCGCGATCATCGAAGGCAACCAGCGCGTAGTACGGCCGCGCCTGGCCGATGCCAAATTTTTCTTCGAGCAAGACCAGAAAAAGAAGCTGGCCGATCGGGTGCCGCAGCTGGCCAACGTGGTTTATCACAACAAGCTGGGCAACCAGCTGCAACGAACCGAGCGCGTCACCGCACTGGCCGCCGCGATCGCCACCATGCTCAAGGCAGACGTGGCGCTGGCCAGTCGCGGCGCGCTGCTGGCCAAGACCGATCTGCTGACCGACATGGTCGGCGAATTCCCCGAGTTGCAGGGCATCATCGGCACCTACTACGCGCGCCACGACCGCGAGCCGGAAGCCGTGGCGCAGGCGATTTCCGAACATTACCAGCCGCGCTTTGCCGGCGATGCCTTGCCAGCCACCGAAACCGGCACCGTGGTGGCCCTGGCCGACAAGCTGGAAACCCTGGTCGGCATCTGGGGCATCGGCCTGCATCCGACCGGCGACCGCGACCCGTTTGCATTGCGCCGCCACGCATTGGGCGTACTGCGGATGCTGCTGGAAAAACGCCTGCCGCTGTCGCTGTCTGCCTTGCTGGCCCACTGCGTGCAGCTGTTTGCCGGCAATTCACACTTCAGCGACCCCAGCGCGGAGCTGCTGTCATTCATCTACGATCGCCTGCGTGGCCTGCTGAGCGAGCGCGGCTACCACCCGAACGAGATCGAGGCAGTGGTGGCGGCGCAGCCGGATACCCTGACCAACCTGATCGAGCGGCTGGAAGCGGTGCACGCCTTCGCCCTGCTGCCGGAAGCCGAGGCGCTGGCCGCCGCCAACAAGCGCATCACCAACATCCTG
>DATJCV010000382.1:0-7919 GCA_035497775.1 Burkholderiaceae bacterium
CACCGTCATCACCGGACGGCGGATGCAAAGTTCGGAGATATTCATTTATAAGGCGTTCTGGTTCTGCTTGGCGGCGGCCGGCTGCGTTTCCCTGACCTTGGCGCCTGGCCGCAGGTTTTGCGCGCCCTCCACCACAATGCGGGTACCGGCCTCCAGGCCCGATACCGCCGCGGCGCCATCGGCAATTGCCAGCACGTCGATTTTCTGCATCTTCACGGTGTCGTCCGGCTGCACCACATAGACGAAGGTATCGGTCGGGCCGGTGATGGCGCCCTGCGCCGGAATCGTGACTGCATCCGCCAGCGTGCGAGCCGTCATGCGGACGGTGACAAAGGTGCCGGGCCAGAGCTTGCGGTCGGCATTGGCAAAATGCGCCTTCATCAGGACCGTCCCGCTTTGCGCGTCGGCACGGTTGTCGATGAACGCCAGCTTGCCGGCGAGCTCGCTGCCGTCGGCCAGTTGCGCCACGATCGGCGCATCGCCTTGCGGATAACTGGCGCGGATATGCGCCAACTGGCGTTCCGGCACCGCGAAGCTGACAGCGATCGGATTCATCTGGACAATCGAGAGCATCGGCGCGCCGGCCGGCTGCGCCAGGCTGCCGACGTGCACGCCGATCGCACCCAGGCGACCGCCGATGCTGGCACGGATCTGATTGTAACCAGCGGCGATATTGCTCGCCTGCAGGGCCGCCTGGTTGGCCTGCAGCGCGCTGCGCAGCCCATCTACCTTGTTGCGTGCGCTATCGACCACTGCCTGCGAGACGAAATTTTTCGCCAGCAATTCCTGGTTGCGCTTCAGCGCCTGTTCGGCGTCGGCCAGGTCGGCGCGCTGACTGGCCAGTTGCGCCTGCGCCTTAGCCACGTTCGATTCGTCGCCGCGCGCGTCCAGCGTAAACAACAGTTGGCCAGCCTGCACCTCCTGCCCTTCGCGCACATGCACCGCACGCACCACGTTCTGGATCTGCGGCCTCACATCGACATTGTTGATGGCGGACACCGAACCGTTGGCACGCAGCACGATCGGCATCGACTGCTGCTGCGCCAGTACGGTTTTCACTACTTGCACCGGACTGCGCATCTTCGGTGCCGCGTCATTGAGACGAGTGCGCACGCCGAAAAATACGCCCAACGCGAGGACGAAGAGCACGACTATAACAAGGGAATGCCGGGATTTCAGGCGCATGGCAAAAATCGAAATGGGATGATGAACCGGCGATGACGGTCGTCGCGCACAGCGCATTGCCGGCGGCAGAGCCGGCACGGATTTCCGTCGATCAGTTTGTTCGCTGCATCAGCAAACAGCATGATATATGGAAATATTTGCCGACGCTGATACGGATCTGCAGCGATGTTCGGCGGTTCCGTCGTGCCACGCCGGAGTTGGCACAAGCACATGCCCGGCCGCGCCGCATCCGCTGCGCATGGGCCGTCAGCAAAATCGACGCGAAGCGGAACGTGATGCTGCGTTTCCAGGGTAGCTTGTTGCCATCTTGAAGCACGATGGCAGACTGGAAGAAGGCGAGCCTTGTCTGCGGCACTTGCGGGAAATGATTGTGGCTGCTTCGTTCCCGACCTGACCAGATTGACCATGCCGCAATGCGCAGGGGCCCGCCGGGACGAATTGTACCGCATCGGGCCGACGCGAGGCGATTTTCCAGGCCCGGCACGGTGCCGCAACGATGCAACCGCCGGGCATGGCGCCGCCCGGCGCGACTCGCGAATTGGTTGATTCGGATCAAGCAAAAACCGCTTGCCCGCCCTCTATACTCCGATCGGCACAAATATTTCCCTATAGAAATATCTACAGAAGCCAAGCGCACATGCCGTTTTCGGAAGGTGCGCCCACGCAGCTCCGCCAGCCCCGTCATGCAGGCTGGACATCCTGTTTCACCCATTTCCGGAGATTGACGATGTCGTTTACAAACTTGAAAATCGGCCAGCGCCTGGGTGCTGCCTTCGGCATCGTGGTACTGCTGCTGATCAGCATCACCGGGCTTGGTATCGTGCGCCTGGTCGCACTGCACCAGAGCGCCGACCTGATCATCGGCGACCGCTATCCGAAGGTCACGCTGGCCAACCATGTGCTGGACGACATCAACCTGATTGCGATCGCGATGCGCAACGCGATGATTCTCAACGATCCGGAAAAGATCAGTGCCGAGCTGGCCGTAATTCCGGCTGCGCGCCAGAACATCGACAAAAATCTGCGCCAGCTCGACCAGAAGCTGTCCACCACCCAGGGCCGCGCCATCCTCAAGCGCATCATGGACGGCCTGGCCGGCTATCGCGCCGGGCAAAACCAGTTCCTGCAACTGATGGCCGACGGCAGGAAGCCGGAAGCCGGGGCCTTGCTGGTTTCGACCGTGATGCAGGCCCAGACCGATTACATGAACCACATCAAGGAACTGATCAGGCTGGTCGATCAGTTGATCGACGAAGAAGGGCCGCAGGCGGCGCACGAATATCGCTACGGCGTCGCCATCATGCTGGCGCTGGCAGCCGTCGCCTCGCTGCTGGCGGTCGGTTTCGCCTATTTCGTCACGCGCAGCATCACGCGGCCGCTGGACCATGCGGTGCACATCGCCAATACCGTCGCCGCCGGCGATCTCGGCAGCCAGATCAAGGTGGCCTCCAGCGATGAGACCGGTCAGTTGATGCAGGCGCTGAAAAACATGAACCATAGCCTGACGACGATCGTGGGCTCGGTGCGCAGCGGCACCGACACCATCGCCACCGCTTCCAGCCAGATCGCCGCCGGCAACCTCGATTTATCGGCGCGCACCGAGGAGCAGGCCAGTTCGCTGGAAGAAACCGCGTCGTCGATGGGACAATTCACCTCGACCGTCAAGCAGAATGCCGAGCATGCGCTGCAAGCCAGCCAGTTGGCGCTGTCGGCTTCCGGCATCGCCAGCAAGGGCGGCGCGGTGGTGGCGCAGGTGGTCGACACCATGGGCTCGATCAACGCCTCGTCGAAAAAGATCGTCGACATCATCGGCGTCATCGACGGCATCGCGTTCCAGACCAACATCCTGGCGCTGAATGCGGCAGTCGAAGCGGCGCGCGCCGGCGAGCAGGGGCGCGGCTTCGCGGTGGTCGCGGCCGAAGTGCGGCACCTGGCCCAGCGCTCGGCGGCCGCCGCCAAAGAAATCAAGACCCTGATCGACGACTCGGTGGATAAGGTCGACACCGGCGCTCGGCTAGTGGATGAAGCCGGCGCCACCATGAGCCAGATCGTCGACAGCGTCAAGCGCGTAACCGACATCATGAACGAGATCGCCACGGCCAGCCGCGAACAGATCGTCGGCATCGAACAGGTGAACCAGGCGATCACGCAGATGGACGGCGCCACCCAGCAAAATGCGGCGCTGGTGGAAGAAGCGGCGGCAGCCTCGGGATCGCTGCGCGAGCAGGCCGAGAAACTGCTGCTGCAGGTCAGCGTCTTCAGGCTTGGGAGCGCGCCGCCGGCGCTGGCGGCGCCGGCCCGTTTCGTTCCGCAATTGCCGGCCTGATGTCCTGAGCGGGTATCGATGACGGGGCACCGTCATCCGCCATGCGAGGCGGCGAAACTCCTGTGCCGGGGACACGAATCTCGGTATGATTCGATCCGCCCAACCAGGAAGATTGAGCAGACATGGCGAACACGCAGGACAAATACGACAAGGAACGCTGGCTTTCATTGATGTTCCTGGTGGCCGGCTTAATGGCCACCGGGCTCGCCTGGCAACTCGGTAGCAAGCTGGTGCGGCAGGAGCAATCGGCGCACCTGGACGCCCGCGCCAGGGAGGCGGAGCACAGCCTGGTGCGGCAAGTCAACGAGTACACCGAAGTCCTGCGCGGGTTTCAGGCCCAATTTGCGGTCAATCCAGGGCTGCCGCGCGCGGCCTTTCAGCGCTTCGCCGAATCGCTCGATCTCGAGCAGCGTCTGCCCGGGATTCAGGCCGTGGGTTTCAGTCCGCGCGTGACGCCGGCCCAACGGCTGGCGTTTTCCTCGACCTTGCAGCGCGACTATGCCGGCGTACCGGGAGCGGACCTGCCGGCCGTGCAGGCGTCGCCTGGCGCAAGCGACGCCCTGATGGTGCGCTATATCGAGCCATTGGCGAAAAATCTCTCCGGGATCGGTTTTGACCACACCGCGGACGCCAGGCGACGCGTCGCGATCGAGCGCGCACGCGACAGCGGCCAACTGGCGGTCAGCGCGCGGGTACGGTTGTTCATCGCGCCCGGCAACATCGAGGGCATCGTGTTCTTCCTGCCGCTGTACGAGGGCGGCCGAATTCCGGCCACGCTGGAGCAGCGGCGCCAGCGCTTTTCCGGCGTGGTGTTTTTGGCAATTCGCGTCGACGACATGCTGCGCAGCGTATTCGGGCCCGAGCTGCTGGACGATCTGGCGCTGCAGTTGCGGCACCGGCCGGCAGCCGAGGCCGGCCAGGGTCCGGACAGCGGCGGGCACAACCTGATTTTCGACAGCCGCCGCTATCGCCCCGATCCGGCGACAGGGGCGAGCGCGAGCGCGCCGGACCCTGCGTTGCAGCGCCGGCTGGCGCTGCCGGTGGCTGGCACGGCATGGCAGATGGAGGTCAGCGCGCAGCCGGAATTCTCCCGCCAGTCGCAAACCTGGCTGCCGCCGGTGGCGGCCTTCGCCGGCGCATTGCTGAGCCTGCTGGCATTTGTCTTCATGCGCACGCTGCGGTATTCGCGCCAGGCAGCCGAAGCGCGCGCGCGCCAGGCCGAGCGCTCGCTTCATTCCAGGGACGAACAACTGGCGCAAATCCTGCAGTCGATCGACGAGGTGCTGTGGACCGCCGAATTTCCCGGCGGCGCGATCAGCTATGTCAGCCCGGCGGTCGAACGCGTGTATGGCTGGCCGGCAAGCGCCTTTTACCAGAATCCGCGCCTGTGGCTGGAATGCATCCATCCGCAAGACCGCGAACGGGTACTGGCCTTTGGGGCCGGTATCAGCCAAAGCGGCCGGAATAACCAGTCCGCGATTCACTACCGCGTGGTGCGCCCTGACGGTGCGGTGCGCTGGCTGCGTTATGCGGTGCATTTTGTCGCTGGCGACACACCCGGCAGCGACCGCGTGAACAGCGTCGGCAGCGACGTCACCGACGAATACCTGCTGCAGGAATCGCTACGGCGTAGCAACCGCGCGCTGCGCGCGATCCATGAATGCGATGCCAAGATTGCCGCCGCCGAAGACGAGGAGGCGCTGCTGCAGGCGATCTGCGAAGTCGTGGTCAAGGCCGGTTACCGCATGGCCTGGACCGGCCTGTTGAACGCGGACGGCGGCATTGCCCTGACCAATATCGCCGGCGAAAGCCAGGATTTCATCGACAGCATCCGGCGCCCGCTGGCCGAAAATCCCCACCGCCTGCGCACCATCGACGCGGCGCTGAAGAGCGGCCGCCCGCAGGTAGCCAACGACTTCCGCCAGGAAGCGAATCTGCCGTGGCGCGACGAGGCGCTGCGCCACGGCTTCAATGCCAAGGTGGCGCTACCGCTGGTACAGGATGAGCAGGTGATCGGCGTGTTCAACGTCTATGCGGCGGAAGCCGAAGCGTTCAACGGTGAAGAACTGGCCCTGCTAGAGGGGCTGGCGCACAGCGTACTGGTGGCGCTGCAGGCATTGCGCCACCGTGCCGGGCGGGTTACCGCGGAGGCGGCGCTGCACCTGCGCCAGCGCGCCATCGAAGCCAGCGCCAACGCGATCGTCATCACCAGCGCCAGCCTGTCGGGCTTTCCAGTCGAGTATGTCAACCCGGCCTTCGAGCGCATGACCGGCTATAGCGCCGCGGAAATGGTCGGCCGCAGCCTGGGCATCCTGCATCGCGGCGATGGCGACCAGCCCGGAATCGGGGAAATCCGCGCAATCCTGGCCGAACAGCGCGAAGGCGATGCCACCCTGCGCAATTACCGCAAGGACGGCACGCTGTTCTGGACTAGGGTGTATATCGCGCCGGTGCGCGACGATGGCGGCAGCGTCACCCATTTCGTCGCCGCCAAATACGACATCACCGAAACCCGGCGCTACCAGGAGCAACTCGAATTCCAGGCCAATCACGATGCGCTGACCGGGCTGCCGAACCGCAACCTGCTGCGCGACCGCCTGAGCCAGGCGATCGTCCAGGCGGCGCGCCTGCAGCATTCGTTCTGGGTCGCGTTTCTCGATCTCGACCACTTCAAGTTCATCAACGACACCCTCGGGCATGGCGCCGGCGACACGCTGCTGCAGGAAATCTCGCGGCGCCTGCAAGACGCGCTGCGCGCCAGCGACACGGTGGCGCGCCAGGGCGGCGACGAGTTCGTGCTGATCCTGCCCGACTGCGACGACCAGGTGGCCAATATCGCCGTCGTCCAGCGCATCATGAGCACCATCGCCGCGCCGCTGGAAATCGACAACCATCGCTTTTATCCGACCTGCAGCATCGGCATCGCGCTCTATCCGGACGACGGCAGCGACGCCGAAACGCTGATCCGGCACGCGGACGTTGCGATGTATCACGCCAAGCAAAACGGGCGCAACAACTTCCAGTTCTTCACCGCCGCGATGAACGAGCGAGCGCTGGATCGGCTGCGCCTGGAAGCCGACTTGCGGCAGGCGCTCGAGCGCGATGAATTGCTGCTGCACTACCAGCCGCAAGTCTGCCTGCGCAGCGGGCGCATGCTCGGCATGGAAGCGCTGATCCGCTGGAACCATCCGCAACTGGGGATGATTGCGCCCAACCGCTTCATCGCGCTAGCCGAGGAGACCGGCCTGATCGTGCCGATCGGCGAGTGGGTGTTGCGCACCGCCTGCCGCCAAACCCAGGCCTGGCAGCAGGCCGGGCTGGGCGCGCTGCGCATCGCGGTCAACCTGTCGGCGCGCCAGTTTGCCGAACCGGGCCTGGCGCCGTCGATCATCGGCATCCTGGCCGAAACCGGGCTGGCGGCGCAGCATCTGGAAATCGAATTGACCGAGAGCATGGTGATGAAGGACGTCGAACACAGCATCGGCATCCTGCGCGAATTGAAGGCGGCCGGCATGCACTTGTCGATCGACGACTTCGGCACCGGCTATTCCAGCCTGTCCTACCTGCAGCGCTTCCCGCTCGACGTGCTGAAGATCGACCAGTCCTTCGTGCGCGACATCACCCACCATTCGGACGGCGCGGCGATCGTCAGTTCGATCATTTCGCTGGCGCACAGCCTGCGCCTGCAGGTAATTGCCGAAGGCGTGGAAACGATGGAACAGCTGGCCTATCTGCGGCAGAACGACTGCGACCAGATCCAGGGCTATTACTTCAGCAAGCCGCTGGCGGCGGCCGCGTTTGAAGAGCTGCTGCGGCAGGGAAAGACATTGGAGCTGGGCTAAGTCCGATTAGAAACCACATACTCCATGATGAGACGGTCAATTCCCGCCGTAAAACCTGAGACTTTCAGGCATACTCATCGGCCTCTCAAGCGGTCACCACGAACCACGCCGCCAACCCCAACGCCGTCACGGCCAGCGCCAGGTTGATGAACGGGCCGAACCAGACCGCATAGCCGCGCGGGATCTCGGGCGCCGACAGCTCCCCGGCGAAGCGGCGAAACTGCAGCGCCGACACCGTCGCTACCAGTGCACCGAGCAGTAGGAAGATGACGCCGAACAGGAGCGACGC
The DNA here is from genome assembly GCA_035497775.1 of Burkholderiaceae bacterium. Taxonomy (GTDB): domain Bacteria; phylum Pseudomonadota; class Gammaproteobacteria; order Burkholderiales; family Burkholderiaceae_D; genus DATJCV01. Next base: position 7,643 of record DATJCV010000382.1, read on the forward strand.
GCGGCCATGGCCGGGCGCCACATCGGCACCGGCCGAGATCATTGCCAGGAACAGGCCGAAGCGTTCAATCACGAAGCCCAACCCAATCAGGGCGATGGCGGTGCGCTGCCATGCCAGCAAGGTGCGCTCGGCGGCGAAGAACACGCGCGGATCATTCAAATAAGACATCGACAGTCCTGCTTGTGCCGACTCGATGGCAAGGCCCTGCCTCCAACTGGAGCGGAAATCAAATGCCCAGCTCCTGCCAGATTTGGTCCACCTTGCGCTTCACGTCGGC
>DATJCV010000383.1:0-2611 GCA_035497775.1 Burkholderiaceae bacterium
GCGCATTCTGTTGCCGGAGGCGCGCCATGTCAGATACTGGTCGACATACAGGTCAATTCCGGGCATGTACTCTCAGAAATTAGCATATACCCCTGCAAACCATCAGAGAACCGAGGCGTTTGGCGGCTCAATGCGAGCGAATCATGGTGCCGAAGGCCTGCTCGGTCAGCACTTCCAGCAGCAGCGAATGCTCGATGCGGCCGTCGATGATGTGCACGGTATTGACGCCGGATTTGGCGGCGTCCAGCGCCGACGCGATCTTCGGCAGCATGCCGCCGGAGATGGTGCCGTCGGCGAACATGTCGTCGATCTCGCGCGCCGACAGGTCGGTCAGCAAGTTGCCGGCCTTGTCCTGCACGCCGGCGATGTTGGTCATCATGATCAGCTTTTCCGCCTTCAGGATTTCGGCGATCTTGCCGGCCACCAGGTCGGCGTTGATGTTGTAGGCCTGGCCGTCCGCGCCGAAGCCGATCGGCGAGATGATCGGGATGAAGGCGTCGTCCTGCAAGGCTTTCACCACCGCCGGATTGATCGCGTCGATCTCGCCGACGAAGCCGATGTCGATGAATTCACCCGGTTTTTCCTTGTCCGGCATGCGCATCTTGCGGGCGCGGATCAGGCCGCCGTCCTTGCCGGTCAGGCCGACCGCCTGGCCGCCGTAGTGGTTGATCAGCATCACGATGTCCTGCTGCACTTCGCCGCCCAGCACCCACTCGACCACCTCCATGGTTTCTTCGTCGGTGATGCGCATGCCCTGCACGAAGGTGCCCTGCTTGCCGACCTTCTTCAAGGCATTGTCGATCTGCGGGCCGCCGCCATGCACCACCACCGGGTTCATGCCGACCAGCTTCAGCAAGATGACGTCGCGCGCAAAACCGTGCTTCAGGCGCTCCTCGGTCATGGCGTTGCCGCCGTACTTGATGACGATGGTCTTGCCGTGGAATTTGCGGATATACGGCAAGGCCTCGGCCAGGATCTCTGCCTTGACTTGCAGGGAAACGGCGCTGAGGTCGGTGGGGTCGGTCATGTCGGGTCCTGGCAGCGGGTAAATGGAATGGCGCGATTTTACAGCGAAAGCACGAGCCATTCCTGCGGCCGGCAAAGCTCTCGCAGGCGCCGTGTTGGCCAAATATTCAGACTTTTATTGCGATAAAATCAATATTTAATTTTTCCCGTCAAGCACTACTATCAAGACATAACCGCTATACAAAACATAATTTACACCAAGGGGGAGACATGAAAAAAATGATAGGAATTGTCTACTTGGCAGCAGCGCTCGGCCTGCTGCTCCTGACATCCGGCTGCAGCCGCGAAGCGGCGGTCAAGATCGGTGTAGTCGCGCCGATGAGCGGGGCGCTGGCGCAGTACGGCAAGGATATGGCGAATGGCGCGCAAATCGCGGTCGATGAATTGAACCTCGACAACTTCTGGATCGGTGGCAAGCGCGGCCGGTTCGAACTGGTGATCGAGGATGATAAGGCGTCGCCGGAGGAAGGCAAGCGCGCCGCCCAGCGGCTGCTGGATGCCAAGGTGCACGCGGTGTTCGGCCACTTCAACTCGGGCGTGACGATCGCCGCCGCGCCGCTGTATGCGCAAGCCGGCATCCCGCAACTGTCGGTCTCGACCAATCCGAAATACACGCGCATGGGCCTGAAAACCGCGTTTCGCATCACCGCCGACGACGTCGCGCAAGGCGCCACGCTGGGCCGGCTGGTGAGCGAGAAATTGCGCGCCAAGTCGATCTACATGGTGGATGACCAGACCACCTTCGGCCTCGGCTTGGTGGACGAGATCGGCAAGGTCTTCAAGGCCAGGAACATCACGGCACCGCAAGCCAGCGTCGACGGCAAGAGCGCCGACTATGCGGCGCTGGCGCAGACGATCGTCGCCGCCCACGCCGACACCGTCGTGTTTGCCGGCGACGAGGCGGTCGGCCTGCCGCTGCTGAATGCGCTGCGCAAGGCCGGTTCGAGCGCCCGCTTCGTGGCCGCCGATGCGATGTGCGACCAATCGACGCTGAAGAACGCCAAGGGCGACGCCAACGATGACTTCTATTGCACCATCGCCGGCGTGCCGCCGTCCTGGCTGGCCGCCGGCATCGGTTTCACGCAAATGTACCAGGCCAAATTCGGCGCGCCAGGCGCCTATTCATCGCTTGCCTATGACGGCGTGCATGTGCTGGCGCAGGCGATGCAGCAGGCCAGCTCGAACGATCCGAAGATCTACCTGCCGGAACTGGCGAAAGGCTCGTTCGACGGCAAGATCCAGGGCACGGTGGAATTCGACGGCAAGGGCGACGTCAAGGACGGCGAAGTGGTGGTGTTCCAGGCGATCGGCGGCAAGCTGACGGAACAGCGGCGGCTGATGGGCGCCGGCCTGTAAGTTGCTTTTTGGCTCAGCCGCCCGTAAGGCCCTCCGCCGGGCCGCACGGGCGCACTTGCTGCGCCGGGAATTCGGCGCGTAGTTGCTCGAACGCAGCCTGCTCGCTGGACTCGAGGCCACGCAATTGAAACAGTTGCTGACCGGTCGCACTGCCGCGCGCATGAAGACGAGCGCCGCGCAAGCCTTTTTTCTGCAGGTGCCCCAAGTGCGTCTTGGCCGCTTCCTCGCT
>DATJCV010000384.1:0-4365 GCA_035497775.1 Burkholderiaceae bacterium
GGTGAAATCAGCAGCGCCATCACCAGCCCCTTGCCGCGGAATTCCGCCTTATTCAGCCCGACCGCGGCCAGCGTCCCCAGCACCGTCGCCAGCACGGTGGCAGCGGGCGCCACGATGAAACTGTTTTGCGCGGCCCGGATCCATTCGTCGGATTGGAACAGGTTCTGGTACCAGCGCAGCGACAGGCCCGGCATCGGATAAGTCAGGAACGAGCTATTGGAAAACGACAACGGAATGATGACCAGGATCGGCAGCACCAGGAACACCAGCGTCAGCGCATTCAGGCCGCGCAAGGCGAAAAACCAGACTCGCTCGCCGAGCGACTGGTAAGGCGGAAAGACTGGCAGGATGCGTTTCATGTCTACCCCATGCCGACGTCGATTTTGGCAAAGCGCCGATATACGCCATACAGCACCAGCGTCGCTGCCAGCAGCAGCGCTCCCAGCGCGCATGCCATGCCCCAATTGATCGTGACGTTGATGAAATAGGCAACGTAATAACTCACCATCTGCTCATTGGTGCCGCCCAGCAGTGCCGGCGTGATGTAATAACCAAGGGCAAGGATGAATACCAGCAGTGCGCCGGCGCCGACCCCGGGGTAGGTCTGCGGCACATACACGCGCCAGAAAGCCGCGAACGGATGGCTGCCGAGCGAGATGGCCGCCCGCAGGTAGGTGGACGGGATCGGCTTCATCACGCTGTACAAGGGCAGAATCATGAACGGCAGCAGGATGTGCGTCATCGAAATGTAGATGCCGGTACGATTGAAAATCAGCTCCAGCGGCGCATCGATCAGGTTCAGTGAAAACAGCGTCTTGTTCACCAGTCCTTCCGATTGCAGCAACACCATCCAGGCCGCCACGCGCACCAGGATCGAGGTCCAGAACGGGATCAGCACCAGGATCATGAACAGGTTGGCGCGCCGCTCCGGCATGGTCGAGAGCCAGTAGGCCAGCGGATAGCCGAGCAGCAGGCAGCACAGCGTGACGCCCAGCGAGATCACGAAGGTGCGGGTAAAGATGCTGCGGTACGCCGACTGGTTTTCATCCACTTGCCGGATGTGGCCGAAGGCGTCCTGCTTCAGGTCGAGCGAGGCCAGCAGGTAATAAGGCGAATAGCGCGACGCGTTCTTGGCAATCACTTGCCAGTACTCGGGCTGGCCCCACTGCCGGTCCAGCTCGATCAGGGCGCGCCTGATTTCGGATGAGGCCAATGGCTTGCCGTCGGCGTCCAGCAATGGCATGGCGCGCGCGGTTTTCATCACGACCGAACGGGCACCGGGAATTTCCGCATTCATGCGGCGCGCGAGCGCACCCACTGTATTTTGTTCTCTGGCGGTGGCCAGGTCGCCAGCCAGGGCGACATACGCGCCATCCGGCGGGGTGCCGGTGCGATCCCAGGCCGCCAGTTCCGGCACCGTGCGCGGCAGGGCGGTGGCCACTTCCGGGTTGTCCACCGCGCGCTTGAGCAAGATGGCAATCGGCGCGACAAACGTCACCAGCAGGAACAGCATCAGCGGCGCGATCAGCGCGCAGGCGGTCGCTTTCCGGCGCCACTGCGTCTTGCGCAACTCCCTCTTCAACTGCGCCGGTTGCAGCTCGACGGCCCTGCTGTCGAGTGCGCTGCCGAGTAACGAAGAATTCATGTCGATATGGAATACCAGGAAGTTCAAACGATGCCGCTGGTCGCCGCATCGAACAATATCTGCATAAAAATCAGGGTAGGCGCCAGCGGCCGGACAGGCGAACAACTCCTCGCCGGCCGCCCAGGCGGCCTACCCGTTTTTGCTTACTTGGCAGACCACGCGGTAAAGCGCTGTTCCAGTTCTTCCCCATGGTCGGTCCAGAACTTCAGGTTCTGCTGCACCGAATCCTGCGCGTTGGCGCTGGAGGTCGGCAAATTGGCCAGCATCTTGGCGTCCATCCGTTTCAACGCGTTATTGTTGACCGGGCCATAGGCGATCTTCGATGCGTAGTTGTACTGCGCTTCAGGCGTGCTGGAAAACGCGATGAACTTCTCGGCGACATCCTTGCCTTTGGCGCCCTTCGGAATCACCCAGTAATCCAGATCGTAGATCGAGCCCGCCCATACCACTTGCAGGTTCTTGCCTTCGCGTTGCGCGGCGTCGATACGGCCGTTGAACACGGTCGACATGCTGACATCGCCGGCCACCAGGAATTGCGGCGGCTGGGCGCCCGCTTCCCACCACTGGATATGCGGCTTCAGTTCGCCCAACTTCTTGAAGGCACGATCAACACCGGCCTTGGTGGACAGGACGCTGTACACGTCCTTGGTCGGCACGCCGTCGGCCATCAATGCGAACTCGAGGTTGTAACGGGCACCCTTGCGCATGCCACGCTTGCCCGGGAATTTTGTCACGTCCCAGAAATCGGCCCAGTTCTTCGGCGGCGTTTTCAGCTTGTCGGCGTTGTAGCCGAGCACGGTGGACCAGACGAAAGCGCCAAAACCGCATTCATGAAACGCCGCCGGATTGAAATCGGCTTTTTTGCCGAACTTGCTCGGATCGATTTTTTCCAGCAAGCCTTCCTCGCAGGCGCGCCCAATTTCCCCTGACTCGACCTCAACCAGGTCCCAGCTGATTTTCTTGGCCTCCACCATGGCTTTGAGCTTGGCCATTTCGCCGTTGTACTCCACCACCACCACCTTGTTGCCGGTGGCTTTTTCAAATGGCTCTACATACGCGGCCTTCTGCGCATTGCTGTTGGCGCCGCCAAAATTCACTACGGTGATTTCCGCCGCCTGTGCGAGGCCGACCGACATGACGGCGACGGCCAGGGCGGGTTTCAGGAATGGCTTCATGCTGACTCCTTCTCTCTTATCGTTGGTGAGGGGAAAAACGCTTGATTGAAAACGCGCACGCGCTCCGGCTCCATGGCCAGCATGACGCGGGTGCCGGTGGCGAGCTGCTGCAAGGCGACATCGTTCAGGGCCAGCTTGACGAAGCAGTCATCCTGCTGGAGCAACGCGCAACGGACGCGCACGTGGTCGCCGAAATAGATCAACCCGGATACGGTGGCGTGCAGCGCGTTGCTGGCGCCGGCGCCATCGGCCAGCAGCCGGATGCGCTCGGGGCGGACGCAGGCGGTAGCCGCTTCTCCAGGCGTGGCCTGGTTGATGTTCAGGCCGCTCAACAGGCTGCCATCCGGCAGGCGCAGACTGCATTGCTCGCCGGCGATGGTGGCAATGGTTCCACTTATCTGATTATTGTCGCCAATGAAGCCCGCCACAAACTGGTTCTGCGGATACTCGTACAAGTCATCCACCACCGCCAGTTGCTGGATGATGCCCTGGTCGAATACGGCAACCCGATCCGACATGGTCAGCGCTTCGCTCTGGTCATGCGTGACATAGACGAAGGTCAGCCCCAGCTTGCGGTGCAAGGCTTTCAGCTCGAGCTGCATGTGTTCGCGCAGCTGCTTGTCCAATGCGCCCAGCGGCTCGTCCATCAGCACCAGTTTCGGTTCGAACACCAGCGCCCGCGCCAAGGCGATGCGCTGCTGCTGGCCGCCGGACAGCTGGGCCGGATAGCGATCGGCGAATTTGCTCATCTCCACCATGTCCAGCGCCTGCCGCACTCTGGCTGCGCGCGTCACGCTATCGACGCGGCGCACGCTGAGCGGATAGGCGACGTTCTGTGCCACCGTCATGTGCGGAAATAAGGCGTAGTTCTGGAACACCATGCCGATATCGCGCTTGTGCGGCGGCACCCGGTTCAACAGCTTGCCCTCCAGACGAATTTCGCCGCCGGTAGGGAATTCAAAACCGGCCAGCATCATCAGGCAAGTCGTCTTGCCGGAACCGGACGGCCCGAGCAAGGTCAGGAATTCACCACGCTCGATATCGAGGTCAAGATGCTTGACGACCAGAGCTTCGCCGTCATAGGTCTTCTTCACGCCGCGAAATTGCACCAGCGTATCGGCTTGGCGGTGTTCGGCAGGTCTCAATATGGGTCTCCCCCGGTTCTATCGGTCGCGGTACATTGCCGCATCACGAATTCAGCTGCCGCGCAGCGCCGCTTCCAGGATCGCCAGACCTTCGTGCATGAGCTCGTCGGAGATCGTCAGCGGGAACAGGAAGCGGATCACGTTGCCGTACACGCCGCAACTCAGCAATAATAGTCCTCCTGCCAGCGCCCGCGCCTGAACCTGCTTGGCAAACTCGGCATCCGGCTCGCGCGTACCGGGTTTCATGAATTCCACCGCAACCATCGAACCCGGCCCGCGCACATCGGCAATCTGCGGCACCGCCTTGCGCAATTCCCCCAGGCGATCTTTCAGACGTTGTCCAAGCACTTGCGCCCGCTCGACCAGCCGCTCTTCCCGGATCACGTCGAGTACCGCCAGT
>DATJCV010000385.1:0-3115 GCA_035497775.1 Burkholderiaceae bacterium
CGGCGCGCCGCTGGCCTTGCTGGATGGCGAGGAGCTCACCTTGCGCCGCACCGCAGCAGCGTCGGCGCTGGCCTCGGGCTATCTGTCACGCGCCGATAGCCGCACGCTGCTGCTGGTCGGCAACGGCCAATTGGCGCCCTACCTGGCCGCCGCCCATTGCGCCACGCGCCCACTCAAGCAAATCCGGATATGGGGCCGCAACCCCGACAAGACCGCAACGGCGCTGCTGCAATTGCAGCAGCAGGGCTTGCCGCCGGACGTTGCCATCGAAGCGCTGGATGGCACTCCAGGCGCGCTCGAAGCCGCCGCGCGGTGCGCCGACATCATCAGTTGCGCCACCACCAGCCGCGTGCCGCTGATCCTGGGCGACTGGCTGCAACCCGGCACGCATCTCGATCTGGTGGGCGGCTTCAAGCCCGACATGCGCGAAACCGACGACCGCGTGATGCAGCGCGCCGCGATCTTCGTCGATACCTTTGCCGGCACGCTGGCCGAAGCCGGCGACCTGCTGCAGCCCATCGCCAGTGGCCAGCTGTCACGAGCAGCGGTCCTGGCGGAGCTGGCGGACTTGGTCGGCGGTCACCATCGCGGCCGCAGCGACGACGCCCAGATCACCGTCTTCAAATCGGTCGGCACCGGCATCGAAGACCTGGGCGCGGCCAATCTCGCCTGGTCGCAGCGACGGCCGGACGGGCTGCCGTCAAACTAAGCCAGCGGCCGGCATTCCTGCCGGCCACCGCTCTGCACCCGGCGCGCGTCGCCGGCCCGCGCTAGCCCAATTCCACCGGCACGAAAATCCTGGCGGTATCGCGCTGCACCAGCAGCGCCACATGCTTGCCGGCCTTCTGCACCAGTTGCTGCAACTGTTCCGGTTTCGACACCGGGGTGCCATTCACGGACACGATGACGTCGCCCGGCTGAATTCCGGCCTTGGCTGCGGCACCACCGGCGGCTTCCACCAGCAAGCCGCCGGCAACCCCGGCCTGGCGCTGTTCATCCTTGGCTAGCGGCCGCACCGCCACCCCGAGCCGGCCTTGCTGCCGGTCCGGCGTGGTGTTTTTTGCCAGCGTGGTTTCCTTCATTTCGCCGATCGTGACCGCCAGTGTCTTGGGAGCGCCGTTACGGATCACATCCATCGTTGCCACGGTGCCCGGTTTCATGGCCGCTACCTGCGTCGGCAGGTCGGCCGAGCGATTGATGTCGTGTCCTTGCATGCGCACGATGACGTCACCCGCCTGCAAGCCGGCACGCGCGGCCGGGCCGTCCGGATCGACACTGGACACCAGCGCGCCCTGCAGTTTCTTCAGGCCGAAGGAATCGGCCAGCGCCTGGTCGACCTCCTGGATGCCGACTCCAAGTCGGCCACGCGTGACCTTGCCGGAATGCACCAGCTGCTCCGAAACCTGCATCGCGACATTGATCGGAATCGCGAACGACAAGCCCTGGTAACCGCCGGTACGGCTGTAGATCTGCGAATTGATGCCGATCACCTGGCCCTTCAGGTTGAACAACGGGCCGCCCGAATTGCCGGGATTGACCGCGGCATCGGTTTGGATGAACGGCACGTAGGTGTCGTCCGGCAGCGAGCGCGAGGTGGCGCTGACGATGCCGGCGGTGGCGGTGTTTTCAAAGCCGTACGGCGAGCCGATCGCCAGCACCGGTTCGCCGACCCGGATCGCATTCGGATCGCCCAGCTGCACCGTCGGCAGATTGCTGGTATCGATCTTGATCACCGCGATATCCGACTGCTTGTCGGCACCCAGCACCTTGGCCTTGAATTCGCGCCGATCGGTCAGCTTGACCATGACTTCGCGCGCCCCATCCACTACATGCGCATTGGTCAGGATCAAGCCATCGGCGCGGACGATGAAACCCGAGCCCTCGGCGCGCACCACCTGGTGGCCCTGGCCGCGCGGCTGTTGCGGCACGCCGAAACGGCGGAAGAAGTTGTAGAACGGATCGTTCGGGTCAAGTCCCGGCACGCCGTCCGAATCATCGGCCGCCGGCGCTTGCGCGGCTTCGCCTGTAACGCTGATATTCACCACCGCCGGGCCGTAACGGGCGACGATGGTCGAGAAATCCGTCACCGGCGCGACGCTCGCCGGCCCGCTCGCGGCCGCCGGTGTGGCCGTCGTCAGCGCCGGCAGCGCCGCGTGCGCGCTCGCCATTCCGGGCAACTCGAAATGCGCATAGCCACCGGCCAAGGCGGCAACAATCGAGGCGGCGATGATGCTGCGGGTGAAAATTTTGCGACGCATGATGCACTCCTTTTACGTTGATCAAATTCGTCATTGACGCCCGTAGCATACGAAGCAAAACTTAAACCGCACTTAAAGCCGATGGCCAGACGCGGCCGGCATTCCGCCTCGGCAAAGGCGAGCGCAAAACTGGTATCTTGTGCATCACTTCCCCACCGAGTCTTGCCATGCGCCCCTTACGGACCGTCATTCATACCCACCCGCGGCTGTTCATCGGCCTGGCGGTCGGAATCGCCGTCGGCTGGCTGGCTGCCGATGCCGATCTGCTGCTGCGGGCGCTGCTGGGCTGGAATAGCGCGGTCTGGACTTACCTGCTGCTGATGGCGCTGCTGATGGTGCGGGCGCGACCGGAACAGGTGAAGGGGAGCGCCGAAAACGAGGATGAATCAGGGGCGATGGTGCTGATGCTGGTCTGCGTGGCGGCGGTCGCCAGCCTGGTGGCGATCGTCTTCGAACTGGCCAATGCCGATCATCTGCAAGGCGGGCCGCCGCTGGCCCGTTATGGGTTCACCTTGCTCACCGTAACGGGCTCCTGGCTGTTGGTTGCAACCATTTTTACCCTGCACTACGCGCGCCATTTTTACCGTTCGCACGCCAAGCCGCCGCTGCGCTTTCCGGAGGAAGAGCACAACCCGGACTACTGGGACTTCCTGTATTTTTCCTTCACCATCGCGGTCGCTCTGCAAACCGCGGATGTGGCGGTGATGTCGCGCTCGATGCGCCGCATGGTCTTGCTGCAATCGGTACTGACCTTCATCTTCAACACTGCGATTCTGGGGCTGTCGATCAATATTGCCGCCGGTCTGGTCGGCGGCGCTTCCTAGCGCGGCGGCGCGGCGCTACTGCCAGCCGTAGCG
>DATJCV010000386.1:0-3410 GCA_035497775.1 Burkholderiaceae bacterium
CTGGTTCCAATTTTTTTTGTTAGTTGCGCTGAGGGACAGCGCGTCAACGCCGGCAGCATTCAGATATTGATCGGGTGTAAAAATGCCTTTACTATCCGCGCCGTATGTCACCGTCATGTCTTCCACGTTGCTGAGCACCGGCTGAGAGACGGTGTTGCCGTTGCCGTTGCAATACAGCGACGGCGCCGCATCTCCCGCTTTGGTGTAGAGGAAAAACCGGTTGATCGCGATACCGGCGGCGGCGGTGCTCTTGTCGACGTTTTGCCCGTTGCAGTCCGCGCCGGCGCCGCTATTGGCATCGTAGGCGTCATCCACCCGGTAGCTGACCTGGAATGCCGGTTTGCCGCCGGCACCGCAAGTGAAATCGGGGGTGGCGGCGGTGGGGGCGGTGAATCCGTTATCGCAGCCTCTCAAACCCTGCGCGGCGCTTCCGTCCGGATTCACGAAATCGGTGGTGGTGCTGGTGACCACGTTGCCGAAGCCCGCCTGCATCAAGTTGCGCCCAATCAATGCCATCGCATAGCCGGCGTCTTCCTGCAGGCGCGCGTTGTCGTCGTTCAGGCGGAAACTGGCCTTGCTGTTGATGAACAGGGTTGTCACGAACAACACTAGCACCAGGCCGATCACGATCGAGATCATCAACTCAACCAGGGTCAAGCCGGCCTGCAGGCGCTGGCGCTCGATCGCGCCGGGAGCGTATTGGATTTTCATGGCATGAACACCGTCTTGAAGCAGCGCACGTCCTTGTCGGTACCTTGCGCACAATTCGGATCGGCGGGATCGTTGTTCTCTTTTGGTTTATTGGGTTCCTTGAAATAAACCGTGACGGTAAAGCCATTGGCCACATCGCCGTCGATCGAACCCCAGCCGCCGGCGATGGCCGAGCCAAGCGCTACGCGCCAGTTGTAGATGTCCTGGCCGGCGATTTGCGCCGGCGTGCAAGCGCTGGTGCAATTGGTCACGTCCGGCGCAGCATTGGCAGGATAGCTGTCGGCCGTTTTATATTGGTCGTTTTTTGCCCCGGCCACGTTGGCGCGCACCCGGTCGGCAATGTCGGCGCTGTACTGGCTGGCCAGCGAGCGGAACTGGGCCACCTTTTGATAGCGCAGCGATGCCATCTGCAGGCCGGCGAAGCCGAGCAGCGCAAACGATGCGATCACCAGCGCCACCAATACCTCGATCAGCCCGACCCCGGATTGCCTGCGAATGCTCATCCGCAGGCGCTGACTTTCCCTGCTGCTTGTCCTTGGCACATTGATCTCCATTTTCAGCAACCGGCGGCGGCGATCGTGGTGACAGCGGTGCGCCCGGTACGCCCGATATCGACTTGCCGCCGGCTTAACTTGCAGTCATTGTCAAAGGCGAAGCCGGTGCTGTCGCTATCCGCTGCCAGTACCGGCTGGCCCATGCCGTTGTAGGTAACGGCGTCAAGCGACGAACTCGCATTTGTCCCTGCCGGCAAGGCGCCGTGGCGACTCAGGATTTCATCATTCTGGGTGTCGTCGTCAGGATTGGGTATGGCGACCAACCAGCCGCTGCTCCAGTCGCCGGCGCCGGTGCTGCAGGTATTCGACGATTCAGCGTTGGCGCTGCGGCAGATTCTTACCCGACTGCCGCGCTTGATCGCTTCGGAACGCGCCAGCATGTTGGCGGCGACAAATTCGTTCACATGGCCGGTCAGGCGGTTTTGATGAATCATGTCGCGCATCGATGGAATGCCGATCGCCAACAGAATGCCGGCAATGGCGATGGTGATCATCAGTTCGATCAGGGTAAAACCGCGCCCAAGCCGAAGATGCCCGCCATCCAGAAACTTCGCCGCATAGGTTTTGCTCATCTGAAATCCATGTTCGTTTGGACCTGATGTTAGGCAACATACGTGCAGTGGACAATGGCCAGGCGATCAAGCGTCCTCTGGAGCGGACGAGCGGTCATCGTGAGGCTGCCAACTCCGACAGACAGCACACTTTCAACCTAGCTGGGGCAAGTCACGGCGTCGCGAATGACTCTGATGCGCCCGGTACGTGTAATACAAACGGTGCGATCAAACTGACCGTCGTAACTGAATATGAGCCTGGCTCCGGCCAATGCTCCGACCGGCCCACCCGAGCCGTTGTAGGTGATCGATTTCAACGATGTCGGTTTGGCCGCGGCGTAGATTTTGGCCGGCAGCGCGCCTTGACGCAGCAGCACCAATTTTTCATCGGGCACGATGACAATCCAGCCGGAACCCCAGTCGCTGCTGTCGTAATCGCCACTGGCGGTGGTGATGCATTTGTCCGTGCCGGCTTCGGCCTTGACGCTGCGGCACAGCGTGACGGGGCGGCCGCGCTTGATCGCTTCCGAACGCGCAAACGTAGCTGCCGCAATGAATTCATTTACATTGGCTGTCAGGCGGTTCTCTACGACCATATCGCGCATGGCCGGGACCCCGATCGCCAGCAGGATGCCGGCGATCACGAGCGTGATCATCAACTCGATCACGGTAAAGCCGCGGCGGCTGCGGCCTTGCTTGCACATTAAAAGTTGCGCTCGCCTCATTCTTGTTGTCCTCGCGACACATCAAATTCGGCAACAGCGTAATTATTTATCAACAATACGCCAAGAGTCGGGCGACGAAATGGCGCTTGCGGGGGATGAACGGCAGTTTTGAGCGCCTGACTCCTGGCGGTCAGAGCCACCATGTCGAGTTTTATTTTGGCGGCGTGCCGCTGTGCTCGCGGTCGATTTCCGCCACCGCCTCCTGGAACTCGGTCACGTCCTCGAAACTCTTGTAGACCGAGGCGAAGCGGATGTAGGCGATCTTGTCGAGGCGCTTCAGCTCACGCATGACCAACTCGCCGACGTGGCCGGAGAGGATTTCGCGCTGGCCGCTGGAGAGCAGTTTTTCCTTGATGTGCTGGATCGCGGCGTCCACCGCTTCGGCCGAGACGGGTCGCTTGCGCAGCGCCAGCATCAGGCTGGCGCGCAATTTGGTCGGGTCGAATTCGACCCGGCTACCATTCTTCTTGACGATCACCGGCAGATTGAGCTCGATCCGCTCGTAGGTAGTGAAGCGTTTGTCGCAGGCAGCGCAGCGGCGGCGGCGGCGGATGATGTCGCCCTCCTCCGAAACACGAGTGTCAAGGACCTGGGTATCCTCATGGTGGCAGAACGGACATTTCATGATGATGGGCGGAGATCAAAATAGTTTGATTCGGATGCGGTGCCGCCGGTTTGCTCGGCCCGGCGCACTGCGCTTATCACCTTGTGTTTACTGCCCGTCACACACTCCATTACCCATAGCTTAATTACGGGTACGAAATGGACGTTTAACTTCTATACTCCACTACCAATCCTGATTGGCTACCAACCTCAAACAGGCGCATATTTTTTTACCCTGTCGTCCTCGCGCAAGGCGCGGCAAGAAC
>DATJCV010000387.1:0-4289 GCA_035497775.1 Burkholderiaceae bacterium
CTCCTGTCAGATTGGGCAGCGGACCGGCAACTGGCAACGCCGGCGCAGCACAGCAGTTGTGGTCGTGATCGTGGTTCATTGCAACTCCTGGTATCGGTTATAGTCGTATTAAAGACCCTGTAGCAAGTACAGGGTCAACCACTATTTCCAGCAACGAAGGAAGGCAACCAAGGAAGCAGCAATGATGAATCGATTGAAAATAGGCGAACTGGCGAAACGCACTGGGTGCCCGGTCGAAACCATTCGCTATTACGAGCGCGAGAGCTTGCTCTTGGCGCCGCCGCGTTCAGAGGGGAATTATCGGTTGTACGATGATGTGCATGTCGAGCGGCTGCAGTTTATCCGGCACTGCCGCTCATTGGACATGACACTGGATGAAATTCGCAGCTTGTTAGAGTTCCGGGACAATCCGGAGGCCAATTGCGGCGAAGTCAATTTGTTGCTCGACAAGCATATCGGACACGTTGTCAGCCGCATCCAGGAATTGAAAATGTTGCAAACCCATCTGAAACAACTACGCGCGACTTGCCGACAAACACAAGCCGTGAGGGATTGCGGAATTCTGCAGGGCTTGACCAAGGTTGAGCATCAACCACCCCGCAATCTTGGCAGCCACGGCGGTGGCTGTCATTGAGCCCAGTCATGCCTTCACGCTCGCTCGCGAGCACGAAGGCACACCAACCTAGCGTCCGCGCAGCAGACGACTGAGAACAAACCCCGCTGCAGCGGCGATGGCCAGCGCCGTCGCAGGCTTTTCGCGCACATACAGGCGGCAGTCCTCGGTCAGCCGTTGCTGCATGTCTTTCAACTGCGCGCCCTTTTCATCCAGCTTGTGACCAGCCTGGGTAGCGACGGTGGCCAGCCGATCCACCGCCTGATGCGCACCGGTTGTCAGCCGTTCCACGCCCGGGTGCAACGCATCGGCAGCTTGCTCGATTTTTTCATGCGCGCTGGCGCTGGCCTGATCGACCGTTCGTTCGACGCCCTGACCGTTCGGCTCGGAAGCAGTTATATTGTTCATGACCCTTGTACTCCATTCTGATGGCAACATTGGGAGAAATGCAGATTCGAAAACTCAATTGGACGCACGGGTTCCCTGATCGCGAACCCGTCGCGTCGCGCCTACAGATCGCGCTCCAGCGCTAACGTGTGGTGCCGCGCCGGAAGAGATTGACAATGGCGAGCAACACTACCGCGCCGAGGAATGAGGCAAACAATGCACCCAGGCTGAAGTCGTTTTGATTGATGGTGCCCGTACCGAGTAACGGCGCGATGATCCAGCCACTCAACAAAGCGCCGACCACGCCGACCACGACGTTCATGATCAAGCCTTGCTGCGCATCCGTCTTCATCAGCAAACTTGCCAGCCAGCCGATAATGCCCCCAACCACAATCCATATGATGAAGTTCATTTTCTCTCCTATGTATGAAGTGGAACGGAACCCGTTGCGAGCTGATGCCAATCACAACGGCAGCTTGTTATAAGAATAAGAAATGGCGAGTAAGTTCCGCCGTCACCAGCGCGGCGCGCCTTGTTGCGATTTATTTTTTGACCGCGTTTGACGCTGCGCCGTGGACACAGCGCAGCCACTCCGACCCGCTTGCGGTTCTTCCGGCAAACTCGAGCGTCAGTTCGGCCCGTGTCGGAAATTTTCTCTGAAGATCGTGTTTCAACTGAATCGGTTGAAGCTCCATCTGGCTCCGCTGGAGGAATAACGGCCGGCGGCCTGCTATAGCTTGCCGGCTTTTTTCAGGCGATAGGTGAGGCCGTCGACAATATCCTGCTTGCCATGCTGTCGGGCAAAGTCGATGGCGGTCATTCCCAGATCGTTTTTCAGGGTAGCGTCGGCGCCCTCGTCCAGCAGCAGCTTGACGGTCAGGATATGGCCGCCGCGCGCCGCCATCATGATCGGCGTGGTTTTGTTGGGCGACTCTGCATCGATGTAGGCATGCTGTTCCAGCAACAATTGGACGATCTCGTTATTGCCCGTCGCGGCAGCATAGTGCAGAGCGGTCCAGCCGGTCTGGTTGACTTCGGCCTCGTGTGCCAGCAGCGCTTCCACCGCCGGCTTGTTGCCGGTAAAAGCGGCAATCATCAACGCGGTGTCGCCGTTTTTTGCACGCGCTTCCAGATTGATATCACGCGCGTTCAGCAGCAGGTCAAACACCTTCATCGCCTTCTCGCGCAACGCCACCATCAAACCGGTTTCGCCGCGCACCGACTCGGCCGTATTCGAGTCCATCCCGCGCTGCAACAGCGCCCGCACTTGCCCGACGTCATCGAAGTGAATCGCCTTGAAAAAATCATCATAGGCAGCCGCACTGGCGAGTATGGGCGCAAAAGTAGCCGCGCCGAGCACCGATACGTTCAGCAGAAAACGGCGGCGCGATGCCGAATTGGAGATTTTATTTTTAAACTTAAACATCAGATTTTGGCCGTATGATATTGAATAAATTGAAGAAATTTTCAGTCGTGTGGCTGGCGACCTGCTCCACCGATACTTGCTTCAATTGCGCCAGGAATTCGGCGACATGCTTCACCAATCCCGGTTCGTTGGTTTTGCCCCGGTGCGGTACCGGTGCCAGATAGGGAGAATCGGTCTCGATCAGCATGCGCTCAAGCGGCACGGCCAGCGCCACCGCCTGTAATTCGCGCGCGCTTTTGAAGGTGACGATGCCGGAAAACGAGATGTAAAAGCCCATGCTCATCGCCGCCTCCGCCACCGCTAGCGATTCGGTGAAGCAATGCATGACGCCGCCCGCGCCGCCGGCCTCGGTGCCCGCGCCTTCTTCGCGCATGATGCGAATCGTGTCTTCCGCAGCCGCTCGCGTATGGATGATCAGCGGCTTGCCGGTCGCGCGCGAGGCACGAATGTGGGTGCGAAAGCGTTCGCGCTGCCACTCCAGGTCGCCCTGCAGTCGAAAATAATCGAGCCCGGTTTCGCCAATGGCGACGATTTTCGGATGCTGCGACAGACGTACCAACTCGGTTACCGACGGCTCTGGCGTATCTTCATAATCGGGATGAACTCCCACCGATGCATAAATATTTGGATATTTTTCCGCCAGTTCAAGCACTTGCGGAAAATCCGGTAAGTCGCAGGCGACGCACAGCGCATGGCTGACCTGATTTTGCGCCATCTTGTCGAGAATTGCCGGCAGGCGAGCAGCCAGATCCGGAAAATTGATATGGCAATGGGAATCGATATACATGGCAGGGATTGTACGCGTTCGGCCGGCGGCGTTCGTCACAACGCTTTGTTCCGATTCGGTCACTTAATCGCGTTGCTTCGGGAGTATGCTGAAATTTCAACCAACACCGATTGGTGCATGGGAGTATTTATAAATACTCCTCACCATATTAGTGAGAATCAAATTCCCGCTATTTACAGGGTGTGCGTGGCGCGCCCCGACGCCAGCGCGGTTCCGAGGATTTCTTCGATCCTCAGCTTGGCCCGGTGGCCGCTTTCATCGTCGGGGAAATGCACACCGATGCCCTGTATCTTGTTATTGTTGGCGCCCGCCGGAGTAATCCAGGCAACCTTGCCGGCAATCGGGTATTTACCCGGATCCTCCATCAGGCTCAGGATCAAATAGATTTCGTCACCCACCTGATACTGCTTGGTGGTCGGCACGAACAAACCGCCATGCAGTAAAAATGGCATGTAGGCCGAATGCAGCCCGGATTTTTCCTTGATCGCGAGCGACAGCACCGAGGGCCGAATCCCGGCCGCATGGCCGGCAGTGGAACTGGATGCGTTAGACAGGTCGGCCATCATGCTCCCTCGGGAAATAGTGTTGCGTATTCAAGCAACATGTCTTCGATAAATAACCGCGCCGACAACGGGTGGGCGGCTATGGCGCTACGCTCGCCTGTGCTCTTCAAGGCACGCAACAGCGCGCCCGTTTCGGCCCGGTTTGCCAGCGTAGCCAGTTCCTTGCGGTAACGCGGGTAGTAACGCACGGTGCCGGCCAGTTTCATCGAAAACAGATCATACAACCAACGCTGCAGCCAGGCGACCTGCTCTGCCAGCGGTGTTTTTTGCAAAGCTTCCGCCATTTTCAAGGCGCCATCGATGCCGGGGCGCGCCAGTTGCCGCAGGAATTCGTCCAGCAGGTCGCGCTGGCCACTAGCCGCGGCTGTCTGGGCCGCCAGCGGCGCACCGCCCTGCTCGGCCAGCCAGACATCGGCATCCGCCACCGCCTGCTGCTGCAACCAGGACAAGGCTTGTTGCTGCGTTGGTACGCCCAGCGCAAATTGGCGGCAGCGCGACAGGATGGTCGGCAGC
>DATJCV010000388.1:0-1562 GCA_035497775.1 Burkholderiaceae bacterium
CCGGCCTGTTTCACCGCCTGCGCCTGCGCCGGCAGCAGGTGCTTGTGATTGGTATGCAAGGCCACCGCTTCCAGCAGCAACAGCGATGCCTCCCAGTCCTGCGGGATGACGTCCAGCAGGAAGCCGCGCGGGATGTCGGGCGCCTGCGATTTCGCCGCCATCAGCGCCTCGAAACTGAACGAGGAAAACAGCGGCAGCGGCGCATCGTCCGCTTGCGGCGCCTGCAGCTGGCGCGCGAACACGCTGCGCACCAGTTGCCCCGCGACGCGGCCGGTCTGCACCTCGAAGCCCGGCGCCGGCTTGATTTCGATATTCATCCAGATCCGGTGGGCGATGCAGAATTCGAGCACCTCGCGCAAGCCCGGCACCGGCTCGCCGCGAAATTCCGGGCCGAGCCAGGAACCGGCGTCCATCGTCGCCAATTGCCGCGCACTGTAGTCGGACACGTTGCCGCTGCCGGCGACGGTGCGGCCGAACTGCGGATCGTGCATCAGGATCGGCGCTTCGTCGCGCGCCAGCATGACGTCGAATTCGATCGCGTGAAATCCCTGCGCCAGGCCGGCGCGGATGCCGGCCAGGGTGTTTTCCGGGGCGAGAATGCCGCCGCCGCGATGGGCAATGACTTTCGGATAGGGCCACATGGGGTCACTCTGTCGGAACAATGCCTGAATCATAAATGAATCCCTTCGCCCGCCGCACGCCGGCAGCCGGCTTTTGGCAAGTGCGATAATCGGCAGCGATTCCCGACCCGAGGACCTTCCGCCGATGACCGACTCCCCGATGAAAAAATCCCTTGGACATCTGCGCGTGCTAGACCTGACCCGGGTGCTGGCCGGCCCGTGGTGCGCGCAGAATCTGGCCGACCTCGGCGCCGACGTCATCAAGATCGAACGCCCCAACGGCGGCGACGACACACGCGCCTGGGGCCCACCCTATCTGCGCGACGCGCAAGGCGCCGACACCTCGGAAGCCGCCTATTACCTGGCCGCCAATCGCGGCAAGCGCTCGGTGACGCTGGACATCGCCAGCGCGGCAGGGCAGCAAATCGTGCGCGAGCTGGTGCGCCACTGCGACGTCGTGCTGGAAAACTACAAGGTCGGCCAGCTGCAGAAATACGGGCTCGATTACGAATCGCTGCGCGCGCTCAAGCCCGACCTGGTGTACTGCTCGATCACCGGCTTCGGCCAGGACGGCCCGTATGCGCCGCGCGCCGGCTACGACTTCATCGTGCAAGGCATCGGCGGCTTCATGTCGCTCACCGGCGAACGCGACGCCCTGCCCGGCGGCGGCCCGCAGAAGGCCGGGATCGCGGTGTCCGACCTGATGACCGGCATGTACGCGACCATCGCCGTGCTGGCGGCGCTGACCCATCGCGACCGCACCGGAGAGGGTCAATACATCGACATGGCGCTCTTGGACGTGCAGGTGGCGATGCTGGCCAACATGGGTACCAATTTTCTGGCCAGCGGCGTGGAGCCTACCCGCTGGGGCAATGCCCATCCGAACATCGTGCCCTATCAGACCTTCGCCGCCGCCGACGGCCACCTGATCGTCGCGGTCGG
>DATJCV010000389.1:0-4696 GCA_035497775.1 Burkholderiaceae bacterium
GCCGCCACCGCCGCCGGCGTCAGGACGCCGTCGGAAACGTTGGAATGGCAGTGCAGATCGAAATTGGGCATGGTGTCTGGCGAGGGGAAACGGGACCGGCTAAAACATTCATTGTACGCCGCCCGCCACCCGCATGCTGCAGTTGCACAAACGCTTAATCGCTATCCGGCCCCGCCAGAAAGTGCTCGACCAACGCCGCCAGCCGTTGCGGCTGATCGTGATGCAGCATATGCCCGGCATCGGCGATCATTTCCGTGCGCACATCGCGAATATGGGTCAGGCGACGGTCGATCTCGACCCGCGCCTGCTGTTTCGATCCCATCCAGCGCCAGGCATCGGTGTCGGCCGCCTCGACCCACAGCACCGGCGCCGCGATACGCTGCCAGCACGCCAGCACTTCCTTCACCTGATACTGCAGCGGACCACTGTGCTTGTGCACCGGATCGCCCAGAATTTCCCAGCGCCCGGCGTCATTTTGCTGCGCCCAGTGCTGGCACAGGAAGCTGGCGCGCTGGTCGGACAGCCGCGGATTGGTCTTTTGCAAGCGCTGCGCGACCTCGGCTTGCGACGCGTAGCTGCGCATGCTGGGCGTCTGCCGCAATTCATCCAGCCATCGACGGTAGCGTTGCGGCGCCTGCTGCGGCGTGGTGGCCGGCAGCCCGAAGCCTTCGAGGTTGATCAGCTTGCGAATCCGCTCGGGCCGGATGCCGGCGTACAGCATCACGACATTGCCGCCCATGCTGTGACCGAGCAAATTGACCGGCGCGTCGGGTTCATAATGTTGCAGGATGGCGTCGAGGTCGCCTATGTAGTCCGGAAACCAGTAATTGTCGGCCCCGGAACGATCGGTCAGGCCAAAGCCGCGCCAATCCGGCGCGATCACGTGCCAGTCGCGCGCCAGGCAATCAACCATGAACTGAAACGAAGCCGAAACGTCCATCCAGCCATGCACCATGAACAATTTCGGCGCCTCGGCCGAACCCCAATGGCGAAGGTGATAGCGCAAGCCGCGCAAAGTGAGGAATTCAGAACGAGAAAGTTTCATAATGAGAACGGCAGTTCAAGCGCGCTGCCGGCATGGTCCCGAAGAGTCAGAGAAATTGAGAATCTGAGCCAGCAGCGTGACAACTGGCGCGCAGGCAGTGGTATGGCGATACCATCGAGACAGCAATAGAACGATCGTTCGATAATTATACTGGAGAGAGCATGAAATCCGGCAAGCAGCCTGTTCCCGTTGACCAATATGAAACCCTCTACCAGCAATTCCGCTGGCAAGTGCCGCCCCGTTTCAATATCGCCGAGGTGTGCTGCCGGCGCTGGGCCAGTGATGCCGGACGCATTGCGATCCATTACGAAGACGAGGGCGGCGCCAGCGCCACCCTGACCTACGCCGAACTGCAGGAACAGGCCAACCGCCTGTCGAACGTGTTGCGCGCGCTCGGCGTGGCACGCGGCGACCGCATCGCCGTCGTGCTGGCGCAGCGGCCGCAAACGGCGGTGGCCAACATGGCGTGCTTCCAGCTCGGCGCGATCTCGATGCCGTTGTCGATTCTGTTCGGCCCCGATGCGCTCGAATACCGGCTGCAAAATAGCGAAGCGACTGTCGCCATCGCCGACCGCGCGGCGCTCGACGGCTTGCAGCAGATTCGCCCCAGTTGCCCGGCCTTGAAGCACATCATCGCGATCGATTGTCATCCGGACGGCACCTTGAACTGGGACGACGCAATGGCGCAAGCCTCGCCGCACTTTGCCATCGAACCGACCGCCGCCAGCGATCCGGCGATCCTGATCTACACCAGCGGCACCACCGGCGCACCGAAAGGCGCGCTGCTGCCGCATTCGGCGGTGATCGGCAACCTGCCCGGCTTCGTCGCCTCGCAAAACTGGTTCCCGCAGGCAGGCGACGTGTTCTGGACGCCGGCCGACTGGGCCTGGACCGGCGGCCTGATGGACGGGCTGCTGCCGACGCTGTACTTCGGCATGCCGCTGGTCGGCTACCGCGGCCGCTTTTCCGCCGACACCGCGTTTTACCTGCTGCAGAAATACGGCGTCACCAACACCTTCCTGTTCCCGACTGCGCTGAAGATCATGATGAAGGCGTATCCGCAGCCGCGCGAACAGTTCGACCTCAAGCTGCGCGCCATCATGAGCGCCGGCGAAGCGGTCGGCGACACGGTGTTCGACTGGAGCCGCAGCGCGCTCGGGATCACCATCAACGAAATGTTCGGCCAGACCGAAATGAATTACCTGGTCGGCAACAGCGCGCAGAAATGGCCGGCCAAACCGGGCAGCATGGGCCGTCCCTACCCCGGGCACCGGGTAGCGGTGATCGATGACGATGGCCAGCCGGTCGCCGCCGGCGCGGTTGGTGAAGTGGCGCTGCATCGCACCGATATCCACGGCACGCCGGACCCGATCTTCTTTCTCGAATACTGGAAAAATCCCGACGCCACGCGTGACAAGTTCAGCGGCAACTGGTGCCGCACCGGCGACCTGGCGCTGGTCGATGACGACGGCTACTTCTGGTACCAGGGCCGCGCCGACGACATGTTCAAGGCCGCCGGCTACCGCATCGGACCGGGTGAAATCGAAAACTGCCTGCTCAAGCACCCGGCAGTGCTCAACGCCGCGGTCGTGCCGAAGCCCGACCTTGGGCGCGGAAATCTGGTCAAGGCTTATGTGGTGCTGGCTGCCAGTGTCGAGCGCGGCGCGGCGGCCGAGCAAAAACTGATCGCCGAACTGCAAGTCCATGTACGCGGCAAGCTGGCGCCCTACGAATATCCGAAGGAGATCGAGTTCATCGACCAGCTGCCGATGACCACTACCGGCAAGCTGCAGCGGCGCGTCTTGCGGCTGCAGGAAGAGCAGCGGGCGAAGGATGCGGCGCAGCGCTGAGGCGACGGTTCATGCCGGCAGTGCCAGCAACTCCTGCTCGCTGAAACCGGCGGCGCGGCGCGCGTCCAGGTTGAACGGCCCGCGCAGCGGCGGCGCCTTGTAGCGCCGCGCCAACTCCGCATAGGTCGCCAGCGGATCGAGCTGGCGCTGCGCGCACAGCCAGCCGAACCAGCGGTTGCCGATCGCCACGTGGCCGATTTCGTCGCGCAGGATGATGTCCAGGATGGCGGCGGCGGCCAGATCGCCGGCTTGCGCCAGCTTCGCGCGCATCGGCGGTGCCGCGTCCAGCCCGCGCGCTTCCAGCGTGCGCGGCACGAGTGCGATGCGGGCCAGAACATCATCCCGGGTTTTTTCCGCCATGTCCCACAGGCTATTGTGGGCAAGGAAGTCGCCGTAGCGGAAACCTTGCGTCCGCAAGTGATCCCGCAGCAAGGAAAAATGCAGCGCTTCTTCGGCCGCCACCTGCAGCCAGTCGACGTAATAGGCGGCCGGCATCGTCGGAAAGCGCCAGAGCGCGTTCAGCGCCAGGTTGATCGCATTGAATTCGATATGCGCCAGCGCATGGATCAACGCGGCGCGCCCTTCCGGCGTATGCATCGAGCGCGGCTTGACGGCCAGCGGCGGCACCAGCTCGGGTCGCGCCGGCCGGCCCGGCAGGTCGGCGCACGCGGCAAGCGTGCTGGTGACGTCGAGTGCCAGCTGCCCCTCTTGCCAGGCGCGCCACAAGGCGGCAACGCCGGCCGCCTTGGCATCGGGATCGGCCAGCGCCAGCCAATGCAAGGCGGCTTGGCGCAGTTCGGCGCCAGGGGACTGTGGAGTGTGCTGGATCGGTGCAATCATGCGCAGGACGGTAAAATGGCCGTTTCAAAGTTCGAATCGTCGATTCTACAAAATATCCATGGCCATCTATCAATTGGGGGACGCCGTCCCGGACGTCGACCCCTCCTGCTTCGTCGCCGAGTCCGCCCAGGTGATCGGCAGGGTCAAGCTGGGCCGCAATGCCAGCGTCTGGTTCAACGCCACCCTGCGCGGCGACAACGAACTGATCACCATCGGCGAAAACAGCAACGTGCAGGAAGGCGCCGTATTGCATACCGACCCCGGCATGCCCCTGACCGTCGGCCGCAACGTCACGGTCGGCCATCAGGCCATGCTGCACGGCTGCAGCATTGGCGATGGCGCCTTGATCGGGATTCAGGCGGTGGTGTTGAATGGCGCCAAAATCGGCAAGAACTGCCTGGTCGGTGCCGGTGCGCTGGTCACCGAAGGCAAGGAGTTTCCCGATAACTCGCTGATCGTCGGCAGCCCGGCCAGGGCGATCCGGCAGTTAGACGAGGGCGCGATGGCCCGCATGGGCCTCGGCACCGACAGCTACGTGCAGCGGGCGCAGTTGTTCAAAACCCAATTGAAGCGAGTCGATCAGGAATGAGCGATACGCTACAAAAATTCATGACCGAAGACGGCGTGGTGCGCGGCGAGCTGGTCGATATCTCGGACGCCTGGCGCCAGATGCAGGCGCACCACGCCTACCCGCTGCCGGTCAAGGTGTTGCTGGGTGAAATGCTGGCAGCGACCGCGCTGTTGTCGGCCAACCTGAAATTCAACGGCGCCATCGTGATGCAGATTCACGGCGACGGCCCGGTGCGCCTGCTGGTGGTCGAGTGCGATGCCGAGCTGCGGCTGCGCGCCACGGCCAAGCTGGCGCCGAACGCGGTGATCGATGACGACGCCGGCATCACGCAACTGGTCAACCAGAACGGTCACGGGCGCTTCGCGATTACGCTCGATCCGCGCGACAAGC
>DATJCV010000390.1:0-16868 GCA_035497775.1 Burkholderiaceae bacterium
GAGCGGCGCGGCGGTCCAGAGGCCGATGGCTTCCGGATTGCGGATCGCCATCGATTTCGGCGCCAGTTCGCCGATGACGATGTGCAGAAACGAAATGACGAAGAAGGCGAAGGCGAACGAGATGCCCTGGATCAGCTCCGGCGAAGTGATGCCGAGCCAGCCGAACACCGGCTCCAGCAGGCGCGCGAACGCCGGCTCGCCGATCCAGCCGAGACCGAGCGAAGCCAGCGTGATGCCGAGTTGGCAAGCCGACAGATAGGTATCGAGCTTGGTGTGCACCTCGGCCAGCATGCGGCCGCGCAAACCTTGTGTTTTGGCAATCGTGCGGATGCGCGTCGACCGCAGTTTGACCAGGCCGAATTCGGCGGCCACGAAAAAACCGTTCAGCAGCACCAGGAAAAAGGCGGCCACCACCAACAAGGTGTTTTGCATATACAAGAGAGGAGTTTGCGAGGTGCAATAGTAGACTACTTCGATTCTACCGAAGCATGACGCCGGCAGGCACCGCCCGCGCGGCGCCGGGCCTCCAAAAAAAACGACGCCTTACGGCGTCGTTTTCGTGGCGGGCGCGCGCCCTATTTCTTGCGCTGCGGCGGCAGATCGGTGCACACGCCTTCGAACACTTCGGCCGCCATGCCGATCGATTCGCCCAGGGTCGGATGCGGATGGATGGTCTTGCCGATATCCACGGCATCGGCGCCCATCTCGATCGCCAGCGCGATTTCACCGATCATGTTGCCGGCATCGGTGCCGACGATGGCGCCGCCGACGATCCGGTGCGTCTCGACATCGAACAGAAGCTTGGTGAAGCCCTCGTCGCGGCCGTTGGCGACTGCGCGGCCGGAAGCGGCCCACGGGAACACGCTCTTCTCTACCTGGATACCCTTGGCCTTGGCTTCATCTTCGGTGATGCCGACCCACGCCACTTCAGGATCGGTATACGCGACCGACGGAATCACGCGGGCGTCGAAGTGCGACTTCTGGCCGGCCGCCGCTTCCGCCGCGACATGCGCCTCGTGCACCGCCTTGTGCGCCAGCATCGGCTGGCCGATGATGTCGCCGATGGCAAAGATATGCGGCACATTGGTGCGCATCTGCGAATCGACTTCGATGAAGCCGCGCTCGGTCACGGCGACGCCGGCACGGTCGGCGCCGATTTTTTTACCGTTCGGGCTGCGGCCAACCGCGACCAGCACCATGTCGTACAGCTGCGGCTCGGGCGCGGCGACGGCCGGATCGGCGCTTTCGAAGCTGACCTTGATGCCCTCCGGCAGCGCTTCCACCGCCACGGTCCTGGTCTTCAGCATGATCTTGTCGAAGCGCTTGTCATTGAACTTCTGCCAGACCTTGACCATGTCGCGGTCTGCGCCCTGCATCAACCCGTCCAGCATTTCCACCACCTCGATGCGCGCGCCCAGGGTCGAATAGACGTTGGCCATTTCCAGGCCGATGATGCCGCCGCCGATCACCAGCATGCGCTTGGGTACCTGGCGCAGTTCGAGCGCGCCGGTGGAGTCGACGATGCGCGGGTCTTCAGGAATGAATGGCAGCTTCACCACCGAGGAGCCGGCGGCGATGATCGCCTGCTTGAACTGCACCGTCTTCGTGCTGCCATCGGCCGCCGTGACCTGCAGATGCTGCGGGCCGACGAACTGGCCGACGCCCTGCACCACGTTCACCTTGCGCGCGCGGGCCATGCTGCTCAATCCGCCGGTCATCTTGCCGACCACTTTTTCCTTCCAGCCGCGCAGCTTGTCGAGATCCACCTGCGGCTTGCCGAAACTGATGCCGTGTTCGGCCATCGCGGCAGCCTCATCCATTACCGCGGCGACGTGCAGCAAGGCTTTGGACGGAATGCAGCCGACGTTCAGGCAAACGCCGCCCAGCGTCGAGTAGCGCTCCACCAGCACGGTCGCCAGGCCGAGGTCGGCGGCGCGGAAGGCCGCCGAATAGCCGCCGGGGCCGGCACCCAGCACCAGCATCTCGCATTCGATGTCGGCCGCACCGGTAAAGCTGGCGGCCGCCGGCGCCGGCGCTGCGGTGGGCGCAGGAGCGGGAGCAGCGGCAGGCGCCGCAGCAGTTGCCGCGGGGGTTGGCGCCGCTGCGGCCGCCGCGCCGCTTTCCTCCAGCAGCAGCACCAGCGACCCTTCCGCCACCTTGTCGCCCATCTTGACCTTCAATTCCTTGACCACCCCCGCGTGGCTCGACGGAATCTCCATGCTCGCCTTGTCCGACTCCACCGTGATCAGCGACTGGTCCACCTGCACCGTATCGCCCGCCTTGACCAGCAATTCGATCACTTCCACTTCCTTGAAATCGCCGATATCCGGGACTTTGACTTCTACCATAGCCATCGTTTTAGCTCCGTTATGCTCCTTCGCTTGCAAGGCACAAGCCGGACTGGAACCGATTCCGGCTTTGCCAGGAATCGATTCCAGCCTTGCCTGAAGGCAAAGGAATTAATTATTGAGAGTTACACCGTCACCGGATTCGGCTTTTCCGGATTTATATCGTATTTTGCAATCGCCTGCGCTACGGTGGAGGCAGGAATCGCGCCTTCGTCGGCCAGCGCCTTCAACGCCGCAATCGTCACGAAATGGCGGTCGACCTCGAAGAATTCGCGCAGCTTGGCACGGGTATCGGAGCGGCCGAAGCCGTCGGTGCCGAGTACCTTGTAGCTGCGGCCTTTCGGTATGAAGGCGCGAATCTGTTCGGCAAAGGTGCGCATGTAGTCGGTGCTGACGATGATCGGGCCGCTAGTGTCCTGCAACGACTGCGTGACGTGCGCCAGCCGCGGTTGCTCCGCCGGATGCAGCAGGTTCCAGCGTTCCACCGCCTGGCCGTCGCGCGCCAGCAAGGTGAAGGATGGTGCCGACCAGACGTCGGCGTCGACTCCCCAATCGTTCTTCAGCAGCTCGGCGGCAGCGATCGATTCGCGCAAAATCGTGCCGGAGCCCATCAGTTGCACGCGCAGCTTGGATTTCTTGGCGCCTTCCTGCAGCAGGTACAAGCCTTTCAGGATGCCTTCCTCCTGCCCCGGCTTGAATCCAGGCTGGCTGTAGTTCTCGTTCATCAGGGTGATGTAATAGAACACATCCTCCTGATTCTCGACCATCCGCTTCAAGCCATCCTGCACGATGACCGCCACTTCATGCGAGAAGGTCGGGTCGTACGGAATGCAGTTCGGAATCGTCGATGCCACCACGTGGCTGTGGCCGTCCTCGTGCTGCAAGCCTTCGCCGTTCAGCGTGGTGCGGCCGGCGGTGCCGCCCAGCAGGAAGCCGCGCGCGCGCATGTCGCCGGCGGCCCAGGCCAGATCGCCGAAACGCTGGAAGCCGAACATCGAATAATAGGCGTAGAACGGAATCATCACGCGGTTGTTCGAGGAATACGAAGTCGCCGCCGCGATCCACGAGCACATGCCGCCCGCTTCGTTGATCCCTTCCTGCAGCAGCTGTCCGGCCTTGTCCTCGCGGTAGTACATCACCTGGTCGCGATCCACCGGTTCGTACAGCTGCCCCTGCTGGCTGAAGATGCCGATCTGGCGGAACAAGCCTTCCAGACCAAAGGTACGCGACTCGTCGACCAGGATCGGGACGATCCGCTTGCCCAGATTGGCGTCGCGCAGCAGCACCGCCAGCACGCGCACGAACGCCTGCGTAGTCGAGACTTCACGCCCTTCGGGAGTGGCGTCGAGAATCGCCTGGAACGCCGACAGCGGCGGTACCGGCAGCGTCTCGTCGGCTTTCATCCGGCGCTGCGGCAGATAGCCGCCCAGCGCCTGGCGACGCTCGTGCAGGTACTTGATTTCCGGCGAATCGTCGGCCGGCTTGAAGAACGGCAGTTGCGGCAACTGGTCGTCGGGAATCGGGATGCCGTAGCGGTCGCGCATCTCGCGGATCGCCTCGTCGTCCAGCTTCTTGGTCTGGTGCGCGGTGTTCTTGGCCTCGCCCGAACGGCCCATGCCGAAGCCCTTGACGGTCTTGATCAGCAATACGGTCGGCTGCCCCTTGTGCTCCACTGCCTGCTTGTAGGCGGCATAGATCTTGTGCGGGTCGTGGCCGCCGCGCTGCAGGCGCCAGATGTCGTCGTCCGACATTTTCGACACCAGTTCCAGGAGCTTTGGATGCTTGCCGAAGAAGTGCTTGCGCACGTAGGCGCCGTCGCGCGACTTGTAGTTCTGGTACTCGCCGTCCACGGTTTCCATCATCACGCGCTGCAGGATGCCTTCCTTGTCGCGCGCGAACAATTCATCCCAGTAACTGCCCCAGATGACCTTGATCACATTCCAGCCGGCGCCGCGGAATTCGGCTTCCAGCTCCTGGATGATCTTGCCGTTGCCGCGTACCGGGCCGTCCAGCCGCTGCAGGTTGCAGTTGACCACCATCACCAGGTTGTCGAGCTTTTCGCGGCCGGCCATGCCGATTGCGCCCATCGATTCCGGCTCGTCCATCTCGCCGTCGCCGCAGAACGCCCAGACCTTGCGGTTGGCGGTATCGGCCAGGTCGCGCGCGTGCAGGTATTTCAGGAAGCGTGCCTGGTAGATCGACATCAGCGGCCCCAAACCCATCGACACGGTCGGGAACTGCCAGAACTTCGGCATCAGCTTGGGGTGCGGATACGAGGACAGGCCGTGACCGTCGACTTCGCGGCGGAAATTCAGCAACTGCTCCTCGGTCAGGCGCCCTTCCAGGAACGCGCGCGCGTAAATGCCGGGCGAGGAATGGCCTTGCAGATAAAGTAGGTCACCGCCATGCCCTTCGGACGGAGCGTGCCAGAAATGGTTGAAACCGATGCCCAACATGGTCGCCAGCGAGGCGAAACTGGCCAAGTGACCGCCCAGGTCGGGATCGATCCGATTGGCCTTGTTGACCATCACCATCGCATTCCAGCGCATCCAGGAACGCAGCCGCTCTTCGTATTCCAGGTTGCCCGGACAAGGCTCGCCCATATGCGCCGGAATCGTGTTCACATACGCGGTATTGCTGGAGAATGGAATATGTGCGCCGCGGCGGCGGGCTAGATCGAGCATGCGCTCCATCAGGTAATGCGCACGTTCCGGGCCTTCGTTTTCAACGACCGACTCGAGGGCATCCAACCACTCCCGCGTTTCCATGACGTCGGGGTCGTTGGCAGCTTGCTCGGCCAATTGATTAATTTGAGCTGACATGTCGCGTCTCCTGTTAGTCCGGGAAAGCCGACCGAACCGGTACTGTCGATCGAGTCCCTGTTAGTTAGTTTGCCCCTTGTTGGGCAACCGTCAACCCATTCTAGCAGTACTTTTTTCAACTTCCAAATTACGGGAATGATTTTTATAATATGAAATAATAGGCGACCCAATACCGGTAAAGTGCCAGCTTCATTTGCCCGAAGACGTTGCCGGGGCATCTTATAATGCTGTTTTTACCCGCTTTTCGCCCCTTGAATACCATGACCGCTCAAATCATCGATGGAAATTTGCTCTCCCGCCAACTACGCACCGACGTGGCGAAACGCGCGGCCGCGTTGACAAAACGCGGCCGGCAACCCGGCCTAGCGGTCATCCTGGTAGGCGACAGCGCCGCTTCCCATGTCTACGTTCGCAACAAGATCAAGGCTTGCGAAGACAACGGCATCCATTCGGTATTTGAAAAATACGACGCCGAGCTCAGTGAAGCGGCACTGCTGGCGCGGATCGATGCACTGAATTCCGATCCACGCATCCACGGCATCCTGGTGCAACTGCCACTGCCGCCGCACATCGACGCCCACAAGGTGATCGAGGCGATCGCACCGGAAAAGGACGTGGACGGCTTTCATGTCAGCAACGCCGGTTTGCTGATGACCGGTCAACCGCTGTTTCGCCCGTGCACCCCATACGGCATCATGAAGATGCTGGAGTCGATCCACTATCCGGTGCGCGGCGCCCATGCGGTGGTGGTCGGCGCATCAAATATCGTCGGCAAACCGCAAGCGATGCTGCTCTTGCAGGCCGGCGCCACCGTCACCATTTGTAATTCCAAGACCCGCGACCTCGGTCACCACACCCGCCAAGCAGATATCCTGGTGGCCGCCACCGGCAAACGCAATCTGATTACGGCAGACATGGTCAAACCAGGCGCCGTTGTGATCGATGTCGGCATGAACCGCGATGATCAAGGAAAACTATGCGGTGATGTCGACTTTTCCAACATCAAGGAAGTCGCCGGCTATGTCACGCCGGTGCCCGGCGGTGTTGGGCCGATGACCATCACGATGTTGCTGGTCAACACCATCGAAGCGGCGGAAAGAAACGAAATTCACGAGAGATGAGACCCGATGAGCACTGTTGCAGACATTAAAATTAAAGCAATTCCCTCCAATCCGCTGCTGGATTTTTCTGGACTAGCCCGCTTTGACCAGATTTTGCCGCAACACGTTACGCCGGCTGTCACCGTCTTGCTGGAACGCTGCAACCGCGTCGTCGCGCAATTCGAAGCGCCGCTGGCACCGGTGACTTGGGAAAATTTTGTCGAGCCGCTGGAAAACGCCACTGAGCAGTTGAGCCGCGCTTGGGGCATCGTGGGACATTTGAATGCCGTTGCGGACACACCCGAACTGCGCGCCGCCTACAATGAAAACCAACCCCGCATCGTCGAGTTCTGGACTGCGATGGCGCAAAATCCAGCACTCTTCGAGAAATACCAGGCGCTCAAGGTCAGCCCACAGTACTCGTCGCTGTCCGTCGCGCGTAAAAAAATTCTGGATAACGCCCTGCGTGATTTTCGGCTGGGCGGCGCCGAACTGCCGCCAGAACAGAAGCAGCGCTTTGCGGCCATCCAGGAGGCGCACGCAGCGGTGAGTACACGCTTTTCCGAAAACATCCTGGACGCAACCAATGACTATGCGCTGTTCGTTGAGCAGGAAGAGGAGCTGGCGGGCTTGCCGGACGACGTCCAGCAGGCGGCGCGCGGCGCGGCGGAAAAGGACGGGCGCGCCGGGTTCAAGTTCACGCTGCACTTCCCATCGTATTTCCCGGTCCTGCAATATGCCGAGAATCGGGAACTGCGCGAACGAATCTATCGCGCCAACGCCACCAAGGCGTCCGAACTCGGCACCACGTTCAGCCAATGCGCAGAGTGGGACAACTCGCAAAACATCGTCGAGATCCTGAAGCTGCGCCGCGAAGAGGCGCAGTTGCTCGGCTTTGCCAATTTCGCCGAATTGTCGCTGGAACCCAAGATGGCGCAAACCCCGCAGCAGGTGATCGACTTCCTGGAAGACCTGGGCCGCCGGGCGCGGCCGTTTGCCGAACGCGACCTGGCCGAATTGCAGGCGTTTGCCAAGGCCGAACTGGGCCTGGATCCGCTGGAAGCCTGGGACATGACCTACGCCGCCGAAAAACTGCGCCAGCAGCGCTACGCGTTCTCGGAGCAGGAAGTCAAGCAATACTTTCCGGAGCCGAAGGTCGTCGACGGCTTGTTCCGCCTAGTTCAGCAGTTATTTTCAGTGGAAATCAAGCCCGACACGGCGCCGGTCTGGCACCCCGACGTCAAGTTCTTCCGCATCGAGCGCAAGGGCGCAGCCGGGACGGAACTGGTGGGACAGTTCTACCTCGACCTGTACGCGCGCAAGGGCAAGCGCGGCGGCGCTTGGATGGACGACGCACGCGGGCGCCGCCGCACCGAGCACGGCATCCAGACCCCGATCGCCTACCTGACCTGCAATTTCTCGGAACCGGTCGCCAGCGGCGGCAAGAGCCAGCCGGCCTTTTTCACCCATGACGAAGTCATCACGCTGTTCCACGAATTCGGCCACGGTCTGCATCACATGCTGACCCAGGTCGAGGAACTCGGCGTCTCCGGCATTTCCGGCGTCGAATGGGATGCGGTGGAACTGCCTTCGCAGTTCATGGAAAATTTTTGCTGGGAATGGGAGGTGCTGCAGCACATGAGCGCCCATGCGGAAACCGGCCTGCCGCTGCCGCGCGCGCTGTTCGACAAGATGCTTGCCGCCCGCAATTTCCACGCCGGCTTGCAGGCACTGCGCCAGGTCGAGTTTTCACTGTTCGATATGCACTTGCACTGCGATTACGATCCGGCCGGCACCCACACCGTGCAGCAGGTGCTGGACCAGGTACGACAGCAGGTCGCGGTCGTGACGCCACCACCATTTAACCGCTTTCAACATTCGTTCAGCCATATTTTCGCGGGCGGCTATGCTGCCGGTTACTATAGCTACAAATGGGCGGAAGTCCTGTCGGCTGACGCCTATAGCGCCTTCGAGGAAGCCGCTGCGGCCAGTGGCAACATCGTCTCGGTTGAAACCGGCAAGCGCTTTCAACAGGAAATCCTCGCGGTAGGCGGGTCTCGACCGGCGCTGGAATCGTTCCTGGCATTTCGCGGGCGGGCGCCTGAAATCGACGCCTTGCTGCGCCACAGCGGCATGACGGCTGGCAGTCACTAGATGGCAAGACGCATAAGGACACCACATGAAAAAGGAAGCAGTATTGCTTTTTTTCCTGGCAACCCTGCTGTACACGGCTGCCACCAGCGCCCAGCTATACAAGTCGATTGGAACGGATGGCCGGATAACTTACAGCGACGTGCCGCCGGCTAGTGCCGCACACATCGAAAAAAAGGGCTCCGGCCAGGCCAATAGCAACGAACTACCACCCGGCCTGGCTGCAGCACTAAAGCAAAACCCGGTCATCCTCTACACGACAGGAAAATGCAAACCATGCGACGAAGGCCGCGATTTGCTCGAACAGCGCGGGATTCCATTCGTCGAAAAAACGGTGAATACCAACGAAGATCTGGTGGTACTGCGCCAGGCAGGTGGCGATCAGCAACTGCCATTGCTGAGCATCGGCAGCCACAAAAACCATGGCTTCGAAGCCGACGCTTGGCATGCAGCGCTCAGCGCTGCCGGTTATCCGGCAACCAGCCAGCTACCGGCAAGCTATCAGCAACCCGGAGTTGTTCCAGCAGCGGGCGAAAGTCTGAAGGCGACCCAGGATGCGGTGTCGCCCACGGCGACCACGGCGCGCCAGCCGCCCGCACCGGCCACCAATTCCCCATCCGGATTCCGCTTCTGAGGTTCGCCAACCGCAAGCTACCCGACCGCCCACTTCCTGGAGAGTCGCACATGTCCGTCGTTATACCGTCATGACCCGCATCGATTTTCACAGCAATATCGGCGATCGCATCGCTTATGCCTGCCGCTTGGCGCGCAAGGCGCACGCAGCTGACAACCGGATCATTTTACTGACTGGAGATGATGAACAGCGCGATGCTCTGGACCAGGCGCTGTGGATTTTTTCCGCGCCGGATTTCCTGCCGCACGTCACGTCGGACGACCCGCTGGCCGCACAGACGCCAATCGTGCTGGCGCCGCACGACGCCGGCGATTTACCGCACCATCAGCTGCTGATCAATTTATCCAGCCACGCCGCGACGCAATTTGCGCGTTTCGAACGTGTGATTGAAATCGTTGGCCGTGCCGACGGCGACGTCGCCAGCGGTCGCGAGCGCTGGACGTTCTACAAAAACCGCGGCTATCTGCTGAAACACCACGTTATCGAGGGCGCATGAAACCTTTTTCCTCGGATGCCGGAATTCCGGTATTGACCGAAGTCATCGCGGCGACGACCCGGCCGGTTGCGCCGAGCGGCCAACCACCGGTGCCGAGCGCGGATCGCCCGCCCGACCTCAACGGCGTGCCGGCGTCGCCCCTGAGCCGGGATGAGTTCAACCGCGTGGCCGACATGGTGCTGGAAAGAATCCTGACACAACTCCAGACTCGCTTTGATACCCTGTTAGGGGACCGACTGGAAGACCATCTGTCGGACAGACTGCATGCCATTGCGGCGAATCTGGCAATGGAAATTCGACACGACGTACGGCATGAACTAGAAGCGATGATTGCCGCCACACGAGCCAAAAACAGCAATGATCCCAATTTTATAAACGAATAGAACTCTTTGAATTATCTTTTAAAATCGATAAATTGATGAGACATCTATTTAAATATAAAAATTTATGACACTATATTGAATACCTAAATAATGCCGAATTTCTTACAATCTGTCCCAATACAACAAGGGGATCGGCATGAAAGTCATCGTTTTGGGTTCCGGGATCGTCGGCACGGCTTCTGCTTGGTTTTTGAACAAGTCCGGCCACGACGTGACCGTCATCGAGCGCCAGCCTGGAGCGGCGCTGGAAACCAGTTTCGCCAACGGCTGCCAGATCTCCGTCTCCCACGCCGAACCCTGGGCCAATCCATCGGCACCAATGAAGGTGCTGAAATGGCTGGGACAGGAAGACGCGCCATTACTGTACCGCTTTCGTCCTGAATGGCTGCAATGGAAATGGGCTCTGAATTTCTTGCGCGAATGTACACCGGCGCGCACCGCCGACAACATCCGCCAGATTGTCGCGATCTCCGAATACAGCCGCCAGACGCTGCAATCGGTGCGCGCGGAAACAGGCATCGACTATGATTGCCTGACCGCCGGCATCTTGCATTTCTATACCGACAAGAAGGAATTTGACGACTCGCTGCCGATGGCGAAACTGATGCGTGATCTGGGCTGCCCACGCGAATCGATCGGCGCCGATGAAGTGGTGCGCATCGAACCGGCGCTGGCGCGCATCCGCGACAAGATCGTCGGCGGCGACTTTACCGCAACCGACGAATCCGGTGACATCTACAAATTCACGGTCGGGCTGGCGCAAAAGGCGGCTGCCGCCGGCATCCAATTCAAATTCAACACTACCGTCACGCGCTTGTTGAC
Organism: Burkholderiaceae bacterium; assembly: GCA_035497775.1. Classification (GTDB taxonomy): domain Bacteria; phylum Pseudomonadota; class Gammaproteobacteria; order Burkholderiales; family Burkholderiaceae_D; genus DATJCV01. The sequence goes on from DATJCV010000390.1 coordinate 10,757, forward strand.
CGAAGGCTCCGGCGCCTTCGCCAAGATCAGCGGCGTTGAAATCATCGATGCCGACGGCCACCATCAAGTGCTGCGCGCAGACGCCTTCGTCATGGCGATGGGCAGTTTTTCGGTACCTGTATTGAAGCCGCTGGGGATCGATTTGATGATCTATCCGGGCAAGGGCTACTCGGCGACCTACCCGATCACCAATCCCGATGCCGCCCCTACCGTGTCGCTGACCGACGACGGCCACAAGTTGGTGTTTTCGCGGCTGGGCGATCGGCTGCGGGTTGCCGGCACCTGCGAACTGAACGGCTACACGCGCGACCTGAACACCACGCGCTGCGAAGCCCTAACCCGCCGGGCGCGTGAACTGTTCCCGGATGCCTGCGATTACTCGAACCCGGCATATTGGACGGGGCTGCGGCCGTTGACGCCATCCAATGTGCCGTATATCGGCAAAAGCCGATTCAGCAACCTGTATCTGAATACCGGACACGGGACGCTGGGTTGGACCATGGGTTGCGGCTCGGGGCGGGCGATTGCCGATATCATCTGCGGCCGTCAGCCGGAAGTCGATTTCGCGTTTACCGGCTTGCCGCGCCGCGCGCCGCAAGCGGGCGCAACGCACGCGGTCCAGGCGTAATCAGCGTAGAACTGTCATCGTCTCGCCCGGCTCCAGCGCGAGACGCGAGCTTCTAGTGGCCCACGCGCACATTGATCTCGGCAGCGTGTTCATCGAATGCAATACGAGTGGCAAACTTGACTCGTTTCATCGGAAAGCGCGACTGAAAATGGCGTACGTTCCCCGATCCTGAAATGACGCGGCGCACGAACTGGTAATAGGCATCCATATCCAGCACATGGGCGACCACAAAATAATCATAGTCGCCCGAGACGAAATAACACTGCATGACCTCTGCTTCCCGACTCATGCGCAGTTCGAATTCGTGCATCTGCTCGTCCGACTGGTTGTTCAGGGAAATTTCCAGAAACGCCAGCATGCCGTATCCCAATGCAAATGGATCGACTAGCGCGACGTCAGCATCGACGATGCCTGCCTGCCGCAAATCGCGGATGCGGCGCAAACAGGTTGGTTGCGAGATATGCGCTGTTTCAGCCAGCATTCTGGTCGGCGTCTGATTGTCCTGCTGCAGCAAATTTAGTAGCTTGCGGTCGATCCTGTCGAGGACTTGAAAAGTGGGCATATAAAAGTTGTCCATTGTGAAAAAAAACCGCAGAAAAACTCTTTGCTAACGGTTTTTTATGTTGTACCGTCTGATTATTCAGAATTCTGAATAAATAAATAGTGTTGCCGCAAGCTCATCGTATATCAATCCTTAGGAGGAAATCATATGCTGTTCAATACAAAACTGATCCCACTGGCCGGCGCTATCGCTTTCGCGCTGGCCGGTACCGCCGCCGCGCAAGAGCAAGTCGTCAAGATCGGCCATGTTGGTCCGCTATCAGGCGCGATCGCTCACCTTGGCAAGGATAATGAAAACGGTTCGCGCATGGCGATCGATGAGCTGAATGCAAAAGGGGTCACGATCGGCGGCAAAAAAATCAAATTCGAACTGATTGGCGAAGACGATGCCGCCGATCCGAAACAAGGCACCGCCGCCGCGCAAAAACTGGTGGACGCCGGCGTCAAAGGGGTCATCGGTCACCTGAACTCCGGCACCACGATTCCCGCCTCGAAAATCTACTTCGATGCCGGCATTCCGCAAATTTCCGCCTCCGCCACCAACCCAAAATATACGCAGCAAGGCTTCAACACGGCATTCCGCGTCGTTGCTAACGACGGCCAGCTGGGCGGCACGCTTGGGCGCTACGCCGTGCAAATCCTGAAGGCGAAAAATATTGCCATCATCGATGACCGTACCGCCTACGGTCAAGGCGTAGCGGAAGAATTCTCCAAGGGTGCAAAAGGCAAAGGCGCGCAAGTGGTGTCGCAGCAGTTCACCAACGACAAGGCGACCGATTTCAACGCCATTCTGACCGCGATCAAGGCCAAGAATCCGGAAGTTATTTTCTTCGGCGGCATGGATGCAGTGGGCGGCCCAATGCTGCGCCAGATGAAACAACTTGGTATTAATGCCAAGTTCATGGGTGGCGACGGCATCTGTACCGAGCAACTGCCAACATTGGCAGGTGACGGCATGGGCAATGACCAAGTCGTCTGCGCCGAAGCCGGCGGCGTGGTGGAAACCGACAAAAAAGGCCTGGAGGACTTCAAGGCCCGTTACGAGAAAAAATTCGGCACCAACGTGAAACTGTATGCGCCGTACACCTATGACGCAACGATGGTCATGGTAGCTGCGATGCAGAAAGCCGATTCGGTCGAGCCGAAAAAATATCTGCCTGAACTGGCCAAGATCCACTACAAAGGTGTGACCGGCCCGATCGAGTTCGATAAAAAAGGCGACATGAAGGAAGGTACGCTGACGCTGTACACCTACCGTGACGGCAAACGCGTAGTGCTGGCTGTTACCAAGTAAGCGGCCGTAGCCCATGCAACGCCCGGATCTTCGGATCCGGGCTTTTTTTTGTCTGCGCCCCCTCCTGCCGCGGCAACGGCCGAAGCCGCTTCCAAACCACGCCAATCCGGCCTCGGCAGCACGTCTGGCCCACTTCCTGCAGACGAAAAAAAAGCGCTCATGCGAGCGCTTTTCATAAGAAAAACTTCCTGATTCAGGCTTATTTCAGCGACAGGATCCACTTGACCAGGGTATGCGCTTCGGCATCGGTCACCTGGGTGTTGGCCGGCATCGGCACCGGACCCCAGACGCCGCTGCTGCCTTTCAGCACGCGCTGGACCAGTTCATCCTCAGCGCCTTTTTTCCCCGCGAACTTGGCGGCAACGTCCTTGTAAGACGGGCCTACCACCTTCTTGTCCACCGAATGGCAAGCCATGCAGTTCTTCGCCTTCGCCAAATCCGCATTTGCCATGGCCGAGCCGGAAGCAAATGCCGTCAAGACCAACCCACACAACAAAGCACGTTTCATCGTTTTCTCCCTAAAAGTTACTCAGTCACAATATTTCCAGCCATTTTACATCGAATCAAACCTGAAAAATACTTGTTTTAATTAACGTCCAGCATCGGTGGATAGTTGACCCGCCTTTGGCTTCCCCATATTCTGCAACAAAGGAGCCTGCCATGTTGTTAATTATTGTAATTGTGCTGTTGTCGGCACTGCGTTTTTTTGAAGTCGGACCATTTGCCAGCCTTTCCTGGTGGTGGGTCGCCGGCCTGATGGCAATCGCCTTCCTCTGGTTTGAATTCGGCGAACGGTTGACCGGCCGCGACAAGCGCCGCGCGCACGAACAGTTGGAAAAAATCCGCGCCGAACGCGTCAAAAAAACCTTCGAAGACCCGCGCCGCAAACGCTGACGCGCCAGCACCAGGCGGCACGGGCAAAAGCCCGTCCCCCACCTTGCAGATTGTTCCATATCGCCGCCACTCATTCACATACTCCCTTAGCAATATGTGATTTCCGGATATGAACTGGCAGTCTGTACAACATACTCCTTTAGCGTTACTTTTAGTCGGTCACTGCACCCTTGCTGGCCGATGACGCCAGCTTGGCGAATTTAGCCAACACGCCGCGTGTATAGCGTGGCGCCGGCGCCTTCCACTCGGCGCGGCGGCGTGCGATTTCCTCGTCCGCCACGTTCAGCTGGATCAATTGCCGATGGGCGTCGATGGTGATCGAATCGCCTTCCTGCACCAGCGCGATGGTGCCGCCGGCATAGGCTTCCGGCGCCACGTGGCCGACCACCATCCCCCAGGTGCCGCCGGAGAAGCGGCCGTCGGTGATCAGGCCGACCGATTCGCCCAGACCCTTGCCGATCAGCGCCGAGGTCGGCGCCAGCATTTCCGGCATGCCGGGCGCGCCCTTCGGGCCGAGATAGCGCAGCACCAGCACGTCGCCCGGCTTGATGCCGTCGGCCAAGATCACGTCCATCGCGGTGTACTCGTCGTCGAACACGCGCGCCGGACCGGTGATCGCCGGGTTCTTCAGGCCGGAAATCTTGGCCACGCAGCCTTCCGGCGACAGATTGCCTTTCAGGATCGCCAGGTGGCCCTCGGCATACAGCGCCTTGTCGATGGTGCGGATCACTTGCTGGTCGGCGCGCGGCACATCGGGGACATCGGCCAGTTCCTCGGCCAGCGTGCGGCCGGTGATCGTGATGCAGTCGCCATGCATCAGGCCGGCGTTCAGCAGCACCTTCATTACTTGCGGAATACCACCGGCAGCATGCAAGTCGGTCGCCACGTATTGGCCGGACGGCTTCAGATCGCAGATCACCGGCACCCGATGCCGCATGCGCTCGAAATCATCCAGCGTCCATTCGACCTCGGCCGCGTGCGCGATCGCCAAGTAATGCAGCACCGCGTTGGTGGAGCCGCCGGTGGCCATGATCACCGCCACCGCGTTCTCGATCGCCTTGCGGGTGATGATGTCGCGCGGCTTCAGATCCGCCTTGACCGCTTCCACCAATACCCGCGCCGACTGCGCCGCGGAGCCGACCTTTTCATCGTCCGGATTGGCCATGGTCGAGGAATACAAAAGCGACATGCCGAGCGCCTCGAACGAGGACGACATGGTGTTGGCGGTGTACATGCCGCCACAGGAACCGGACGACGGGCAGGCGTTGCGCTCGATGCCGTCGAAATCCTCCTGCGACATGCGCCCGGCGGAAAACTCGCCGACCGCTTCGAAGGCGGAGACGATGGTCAGGTCCTTGCCCTTCCAGTGGCCGGGCTTGATGGTGCCGCCGTAGACGTAGATGCTGGGAACGTTGGTGCGCGCCATCGCGATCATGCCGCCCGGCATATTCTTGTCGCAGCCGCCGATCACCACGCAGCCGTCCATCCACTGGCCGTTGACCGCGGTTTCGATGCAGTCGGCGATCACTTCGCGCGAGATCAGCGAATATTTCATGCCCTCGGTGCCCATCGACATGCCGTCGGAAATCGTCGGCGTGCCGAATACCTGCGGGTTGGCGCCGGCTTCCTTGACTGCGGCAATCGCGATGTCAGCCAGTTTCTGCAGGCCGGAGTTGCAGGGCGTGATGGTCGAATGGCCGTTGGCTATGCCGATCATCGGCTTGTCGAAATCTTCCTTTTCGTAACCCATTCCGTAGTACATCGCGCGGTTCGGGCTGCGGGCGACGCCCTGGGTGATGTTTTTGGAACGACGATTGAATGCCATGCTGACCTCCGGGACGAGAAATTTAAAGCGGGAATTTTGCTAGCTTGCCTTGCGCACCGCACGCTGTCAAATATATGATTCCATGATGATTGATATGGAATGCATATGAATCCCGAAGTACGGAACCTGGAGCTGCGCCAGTTGCGCTATTTCGTCGCGGTGGCCGAAGAAATGCATTTCGGCCGCGCCGCCGCGCGCCTGCACATGACGCAGCCGCCCTTGTCGCAAACCATCCAGGCGCTGGAAGCCACGCTCGGCACCCTGCTGTTCGACCGCACCCAGCGCAGCGTCGCCCTGACGCCGGCCGGCGCCGCGCTGCTGCCGGCAGCGCGCCGCATCCTGCAGCAAGCGGCCACCCTGCCCGAGCTGGCGCAGCGCGCCGCTGCCGGCGCCTCCGGCGTGCTGTCGCTGGCCTTCGTCTCGACCGCCGACTACAGCGTGCTGCCGGCGCTGCTGCGCGAATTCCGTGAAGCCTATCCGCAAGTGCAGATCGACTTGCGCGAGGCGACTTCCGACATCCAGCTGGAAGACCTGGCGCAGCAGCGCATCGATGCCGGCCTGCTGATTCCGCCGCTGCCGGAGCGCGCCAGGATCGAGCTCGACTACCTGCCGGTGCTGAAGGAGCCGCTGGTGCTGGCGGCGCCCAAGGGCATGAAGCTCCTGCGCGGCCAGCAGCGCGTCGCGCTGCCGCTGCTGGCCGATGCGCCGCTGATCATTTTCCCGCGCCGCATCGCGCCCGCGCTGCACGATACGATCCTGGCCTGCTTCCACGGTGCCGGGCTGACGCCGCGCATCGGCCAGGAAGCGATTCAGATGCAGACCATCGTCGGTCTGGTCTCGGCCGGTATGGGGATTGCACTTGTGCCACAATCGGTGTCGAACCTGAAGCGCGCCGGCGTCGAATACCGCG
>DATJCV010000391.1:0-2569 GCA_035497775.1 Burkholderiaceae bacterium
TATGAAACTCCCATGAAATTCCGCAGCAGGTCATCCTGCTCGGGTTGCCATCCGGCGACCGCCACGGTGCGCAGTGTGCCACATGATGCGCGCAATTCAAGCCGGCGGCGCACGATTCTCTGCGCTGGCCTCCGGCAGCGCTTCGCCGATCTTGCGTGCAACCCAGCCCTGGCCGCGGTTCAGGAACGCCAGCCGCGCCGCCCGGCCCTGCACGGCCAGCGCCTTGCCGAGGAAATCACCGGTGGCGCCGCTCGGCTCGGCTCCCAAACTGCGGATGGCATCGATCAGCAGCTTGCAATTGCTGGCCTCGTCACGCTGCACGCGCCGCAATTCCTGCCACGCCGGCGATTGCGGCGGGTATTCGCCCAGGAAAGCAGCCAGCGTTCTGGCGCCGGCACGTTCGGCTTCCAGCAGCCTGTTCAGCAGTTGGATCATTTCATCGGCCGGCATGGTGTTCATGGCACTCCTTCAGGCAGGCGTGACGCGCGGGCGCAAGACACCAAAGCGCTGCAGCAAGTCGTGCAAGAGGCCGGCAAACGCCATGCTCCATGCCAGCAGCGCGGCGTACAAAAAAGTGGCGGGCAGGGATTGCAGGAACCCGAACTCCATCGCCTGCACCATCTGATGGGTGCAGGCCGCATACATGCCGAGCGGGAACACGGCGCCCCAATACAGCGGATCGTAGCGCAGCGGAAAGCGCTTGTAGACATGGCGCCATACGCCGAGCACCAGCAGCATCGGTATCCACCAGGTGCCGGTGGCCCAGTAAAACACCGTGAATCCCTTCAGGAACGGCAGTAAGGAAGACAGGAACGGTGCATCCGGCGCGTTGATGATCAACAACGAGCCGGCCAGGGTCGAGATCGCCATCGCCCCCATGTTGATCCAGTACGGCGGCGACAAATCGCCCGGCTCCAGCCGGAAAAAAGTGTAACGATAAAAGATCAGCGACATCATCCAGATGTACAGCATGCCGCCCCACAGCCACATCGATAAGGCCAGGAAATTCAGTTCCAGCCGGTACGGCTGGGCGACGTGCGGCGCCAGCAGCGCGGCCAGCACCGCGATCGACTGGGTTGCCACTACCGCCAGCAGCCAGGCGCCGCTAATGCCCCGATCCAGTGTCGGCTTGTGTTCCTTCACCGTGAAGGCGGTGAAGATCGCATAGGTCAAGCCGACCCACAGCACCAGCGCCACGGCCCACAGCACCAGTGCGCTACCAGTGTCAGCGGCCAGCACCATGTATTGACTGCCGAGCACGCCGGTGCCGGCCACCATGGTAAAGAACCCGGGGCCGCGCAAGTGATCGATCAGGTCGCTGAAAACGCGGCGCGGAAAGCACAGCAGGCGTGCCAAGGTCAGCAGCCACAACACGAGATACATCCCGTTGTTCAGGTAAAACAGCGTGCGTGCCACGTGGAGCCAGCCGAGCAGGTGAGCGCCGATCGAGACAATCCCGGTCGCCATCACCAGCCCGAAATAGCTGGGCGCCAGACCGGCCAGATCGGCCAGCAGCCGCGCCCGCAACGGCACAGCGCTGGCAGCGGAAGCGGAATCGGCGGATGGAACAGTCATCGGGTCTGGCCGGTCAGACCGCCCGATATGGCTGGCGTACTGGCGGCGGGAAGTTCGTTAGTGTGGGTATTCTGGTATTGACCGCATGCGCGACTACAACGAAATGAGCGACAAACTTCTTGGCCACTTCCATATACTCCCACAGCATATGGTAAATACCGGCTATGAAATAATCGTTTGAGACACATACCCCTGCAGTTTTCCACTATAGGTATACATGGCTGTGAACGGTTTGGATCACATTGCCCCTACCTGTCGTTGCCGCACACCTTTAGCGAAAACCCAGTGGCGTGTTATCGCAAACAGGCGTAGAAAGCGCGACAGCCGCGCGAACGCAGTATAACAAAGCGCCCTGCCGGTCAAAACGGCCACTGCCACGCCAACCTGCCTACTCTGCCGCGCCCAGGTGCCGCCGGTATTGCGCCGGCCGGGCGCCGGTCCATTTCTTGAACGCCCGATAGAACGCGCTCGGCTCGGCAAAACCGAGTTCCAGCGCGATCTCGGAAACGCTTTTCGGCGAGCGCAGCAGATACTCGATGGCAAGGTCGCGCCGCAGTTGATCCTTGATCGCCTGGTACGACTGGCCTTCCTGCTCCAGCCGGCGGCGCAGCGTCGAGCCGGCCAGATGGACTTCGCCGGCCAGCGCATCGAATTCCGGCCAGCGCCCCACCGGCAGCGCACGCAAGCGGTGGCGGATGCGCGAGGCGATTGAATGGCTGTTCTTGTATTTGAGGATCAGGCTGCCGGGAGCCGTGCGCAGAAAATCCTTCAGGGTGCGCTCGTTCTGCACCAGCGGCAGCGCCAGGTAAGCGGCATCGAAACGCAGCGCGGTACGCGGCGCGTCGAAACGCAACTGGGTCGAATACATGCTTCGATATTCTTCACTGTAAGCCGGCTCGGCATAGGCAAAAGCGGTCGAGAGCACCGGGATGCGGCGCCCAGCCAGCCAGCATGCCAGCCCATGCAACATGATCAGCAAGGTTTCGTGCGCAAA
>DATJCV010000392.1:0-3035 GCA_035497775.1 Burkholderiaceae bacterium
TGAACCCGACCTGGCACCGGCCTATGCAACGCTGGCGATGCGCGGGGTACAACTGGCCTTGCCGGTAGTCGTGGCGCGCGCGGCGCCGCTCCGGTTTGCGCACTGGATACCGGGCGCACCGCTGGTCGTCGGCACCTTTGACGTGCCGGTTCCGCGCGAGCCGACCTGGGTCGACCCGCCGACGCTACTAGTGCCCTGCCTCGGGTTCAATTCAGCACGTATGCGGCTCGGCTACGGCGGCGGTTTCTACGACCGTACGCTGGCGGGCGCACCGCGCCCGGCGACGATCGGGATCGCTTACGGTTGTCTGCAGGCGGAATTCGAGGCAGCGCCGCACGACATCGCGCTCGACTGCATCCTGACCGAAAGCGCCTGGCGGTAGAAAAAACTAGGCGGAATGCAGTTGCAGCCGCTGCACGATCGCCTCGGTCGCCACCGCCTGGTTCAGCGTGTAGAAATGCAGGCCGGGCGCGCCGCCGGCCAAGAGGCGCTCGCACAGCGCGGTCGTCACATCCAGGCCAAAGGCACGGATCGATGCCGCATCGTCGCCGAAACTGATCAGCTTCAGGCGAATCCAGCGCGGCACCTCGGCGCCGCACATCTCGGAAAAGCGCAGCAGTTGCGAGCAATTGGTGATCGGCATCACGCCGGCCACGATCGGCACCGTCACGCCGGCCTTACCGGCATCGTCGACGAAGCGGAAATAGGCGTCGGCGTTATAGAAGTACTGCGTGATCGCGGCATCGGCGCCGGCTCTGACCTTGCGCGCGAAATGCTGCACGTCGTCCTGCGGCGACTTCGCCTGCGGGTGGGTTTCCGGATAGGCGCCGACGTGAATCTGGAACCAGTCGCCGGTTTCGGCGCGGATGAATTCGACCAGTTCGTTCGCATAACGGAATGCGCCGGACGACAAGTCGAGCGCGCCGAAGCCGCTCGGCAAGTCGCCGCGCAAGGCCACCAGCCGGCGGATGTTGGCCTCCCGGTACTGCGCCAGAATCGCGCGCAGCGTATCGCGCGAACTGCCCATGCAGGACAGGTGCGGCGCGGCATCGCGCCCCTCGCGCCCGATCTCGAGCACGGTATCGAGCGTGCCCTGCTGGGTCGAGCCGCCGGCGCCGAAGGTGACCGAAAAATATTTCGGATTCAACTGCGCCAGGCGCGCGCGCACGATGCGCAGTTTTTCCGCGCCTTCTGCCGTTTTCGGCGGGAAAAATTCAATACTGAAATCGGCCGCAGTCATTCGATTCTCAACGTTTAATGCTCATCAACAGCGCCGACAGCGCCCACGAGATAATGCTGTACAAGAGCGCGCCGCCGACCGCCGACCAGAAGCCAGCCACATGGAAACCGCCCACCAGTTGCGCCACCGCCCAGAACATCAGGCCGTTGATGACGAAGATGAACAGGCCCAGCGTCAGCACCGTTACCGGCAGCGTCAACAGCACCAGCACCGGCCGCACCAGTGTATTCACCAGTCCTAACACCAGCGCCGCCACCAACGCCGACCACAGGCTGTCGACCTGCACCGAGTGCATCAGGTAGGGCACGGCCAGCAGTGCCAGCGCATTCACGATCCAGACGATGATCAAAGGCATATTTTTCCTTGTGGTGGGTCAGCGCCATCGCGGCAGGGCCTGGCTAGAGTAAAAGCATTGGCCCTGCTTGGCAACGGCGCCTGCCATCAATAGCGGTAGTGTTCGGCCTTGTATGGTCCTTCCTGGGGCACGCTGATGTACGCAGCCTGCTCGGCGGTCAGTTCGGTCAGTTGTGCGTTCAGCTTCTTCAACTGCAGGCGCGCAACCTTTTCATCCAGATGCTTCGGCAGCGTATACACGCCGATCGGATAGGCCTTGGTATTCGTGAACAGCTCGATCTGGGCGATCGTCTGGTTGGCAAAGGACGAGCTCATCACGTACGACGGATGGCCGGTGCCGCAACCCAGGTTCACCAGCCGGCCTTCGGCCAGCAGGATGATCCGTTTGCCATCCGGGAAGATCACATGATCGACCTGCGGCTTGATGTTTTCCCAGGTGTACTGTTTCAACGCGGCGACTTCGATTTCATTATCGAAGTGGCCGATGTTGCAGACGATTGCCTGGTCCTTCATTTGCTTCATGTGTTCGTGCGTGATCACATGATAGTTGCCGGTGCAGGTGACGAAGATGTCGCCGTGCGCGGCCGCATAATCCATGGTCACCACGCGATAGCCTTCCATCGCCGCTTGCAAGGCGCAGATCGGATCGATCTCGGTGACCCAGACCTGTGCCGACAGTGCGCGCAGCGCCTGCGCCGAACCCTTGCCGACGTCGCCGTAGCCGGCCACCACCGCCACCTTGCCGGCGATCATGACGTCGGTGGCGCGCTTGATACCATCGACCAGCGATTCGCGGCAGCCGTACAGGTTGTCGAACTTGGATTTGGTGACTGAGTCGTTGACGTTGATGGCCGGGAACGCCAGCTTGCCTTCCTTGTGCATCTGATACAGCCGATGCACGCCGGTAGTGGTTTCCTCGGTCACGCCCTTGATTTGCGCCAACCGAGTCGAATACCAGTTGGGCGAAGTTGCGAGCTTTTTCTTGATCGAATTGAACAGGCAGATCGACTCTTCCGAATCGGGATGATCCAGCACGCTGATGTCGGCTTCGGCGCGCGTACCCAGGTGCAGCAACAGCGTGGCGTCGCCGCCATCGTCCAGGATCATGTTGGCCTGTTGCTCACCTGGCCAGTCGAAGATGCGGTGCGTGTAATCCCAGTATTCGTCCAGCGTTTCGCCCTTGACCGCGAACACCGGCGTGCCGTTGGCGGCGATCGCGGCAGCGGCATGGTCCTGGGTCGAATAGATGTTGCACGAAGCCCAGCGCACCTGCGCGCCCAATGCCTCCAGCGTCTGGATCAGCACCGCGGTCTGGATCGTCATATGCAGCGAACCGGCAATGCGCGCGCCCTTCAGCGGCTGGCTGGCGGCGTATTCTTCGCGCACGGCCATGAGCCCCGGCATTTCGGTTTCGGCAATGGCGATCTCGCGGCGGCCCCAA
>DATJCV010000393.1:0-7955 GCA_035497775.1 Burkholderiaceae bacterium
GAAGATGAAGCCACCTTGCGCGCCTCGCAAAAAGCGGTCGAAGCCCTGATCGAACGAGAAAAATTGCGCGGCATCGCGGCCGATCGCATCGTGCTGGCCGGCTTCTCGCAAGGCTGCGCGATGACCCTGCAAACCGGTCTGCGCCACCCCGAGAAACTGGCCGGCCTGCTATGCCTGTCCGGTTACGTGCCCTTGCATCAAATAATTGCCGGCGAACGCCACCCTGCCAACCAGGACACGCCGATCTTCCTGGCGCACGGCCGCGGCGATCCGGTAATCACCATCGACCGCGCCGAAAAATCGCGTGACCTGCTGCACTCGCTCGGCTATCCGGTCGAGTGGCATGAGTACATGATGCCGCACGCGGTGTGTCCAGAAGAGATCGAGGATATCGGCACCTGGCTCAGGCGCGTGCTGGGCTGAAGCCGCGCGATCGCGGCGCCCCGCCAAGGCCGGCTGGCAACCTAACCCCGTTTGTGGCTGCGACCATCGATCAGGGAGTATTGGCCATATAAAGCCATTTCGCGCTCGGTAATTACCATCAATACAGGGAGTATATGGAATCGCCGGTACCGCCGGCGATCCCGCAGCGCCGCTCAGGCGCAGCGCACCTGCAGCGGCAGCAACGCATAACCGCTGGCCGGATACCTGGCCAGAGTCGGCGGCCGCCCGGGGACCAGTTCGATCGCCGTGGTGCGCGCCAGCAGTTCCTCCATCACCACCCGCAACTCCAGCCGCGCCAGCGGTGCCCCCGGGCAGACATGAATGCCGGCGCCATACAGCAGGTTGGCGGCCTGGTCGCGCTCCAGCCGGAACTCGTCCGGCTGCTCGAACACGGCCGGGTCGCGGTTGGCCGCCACCCAGTTCAGCGTGACGCGCTGGCCGCTGCCGATCCGGCGCTCGCCGAACCGCACCGCGCCGGTGGTGACGCGCCGGTTGGTCACCACCGGCCCATGCAGCCGCAGGATTTCATCGTTTGCCGCCAGCAGCAGTTGCGGTTCGGCACGCAGGCGCCGCTGCAGTTCCGGATGCTGCGCCAGGTAGTGAGCGAGGATACCGACCGACGCTGAAATCGTGCCGACTTCGCCGACGGTCCAGTTGCGCAGGATGCTGACGATTTCCTCGCTGCGCAGCGGCCGCCCGGCCACCTGATCGTGCAGCAGGCGCGCGGTCAGGTCGGCGCCCGCATCGGCGCCGCGCCGATCCTGCAGCAGTTCCTCGACGTACTCTTGAAATTCAAGGGCGATCCGGGTCATCGCCGGCCGGTCGCCGGCCAGCGTCGCCATGTGATTTTTTTGCACCCACCGATACAATTTTTCGTGGAAGCGCGCCGGCCAGCCGAGAAAGCGGCATTGCGCCCGCACCGCGAACCAGCTGGTGAACTGGCCGACCAGCTCGACCTCGCCGTCGGCCGGCAGCGCCGCCGTCAGTTCCCGCGCCAGCTGGCGGCAGTGCGGCTCGAACGCGGCCATTTGTTCCGGTTCGAAATACGGATTGAGCGCGGCGCGGAAGTCGGCGTGCTCCGGCGGGTCCATGCCACTCGGCACCGACAGATGGCGCGAGACCACGCTGCTGAAGGTGTCCGGGTCATGCAGCGCGCGCATCACGTCGGCGTGCCGGAACAGCGTCCAGCCGAGGAAATCGCTGTAGGCGACCGGACAGCGTTCGCGCATCGCATCGTAGGCGGCGCGCTGATCGCGCTGCACGTCGTCCGCTTTCGGGTCCCAGTCTTCCTCGGGCAATTCATCCGCGCTCATGTTTCCGATCTCCATGCACTCGCCAGCGTAACGACTATTTGAACACAACGGTCTTGTGCCCGTTCAGCAAAATGCGGTGTTCGACAAAGCACTTTACCGCGCGCGCCAGGACCACGCATTCGACGTCGCGCCCGATCGCGGTCAGCGTATCGGGTTCCATCGCGTGATCGACGCGCTCCACGTCCTGCTCGATGATCGGGCCCTCGTCCAGGTCGCCAGTGACAAAATGGGCAGTGGCGCCGATCAGCTTGACGCCGCGATCGTACGCCTGGTAGTACGGCTTGGCGCCCTTGAAGCTGGGCAGGAAGGAGTGATGGATGTTGATCGCGCGGCCGGCCAGCGCATGGCACATCTCCGGCGACAGAATCTGCATGTAGCGCGCCAGCACCACCAGGTCGATGTCGTTGGCCTGCACGATTTCCAGGATTTTCTGTTCCTGCGCGCGCTTGGCTTCGGGCGCGGCGCCGGGCGCCAGCGGCAGGTGGTGGAACGGGATGTTGTAGCTGGCCGCCAGCTGGTAAAAATCGGTGTGGTTGGAGACGATCGCCGGGATCTCGACCGGCAAGAGGCCGCTCCTGTAGCGAAACAGCAAATCGTTCAGGCAATGGCCGATCTTCGACACCATCAGCATCAGGCGGGGTTTTTGGGCGGCATCGTGCATCTGCCAGTCCATTTGCATGGTAGCGGCCAGCACATCGAAGTCGGCCCGCAAGACGGCATCTTCATAGCCAGACTCTTCCACCGCGAATTGCACGCGCATGAAGAATCGGCGCGTCTGGGCATCGCCGAATTGCGCGGAATTAATGATGTTGCAGCCATGATCGGCCAAAAATCCCGAAACGTTGCGGACGATGCCGCGCTGGTCGAGGCACGACAGGGTAAGGATATATTCTGGGTATTTCATGCTGAAGGGGTGAGGAAGCGCGACCATGGCCGCATGACAATCAGATGATTGTCGCATGCTTTCCACGGGCAAACAAAAACCCGGACCGATCTGAGATCGGGCCGGGTTTATCGGGGTGACTGTCTGGAAAAAAGCCGCGCGCGCCCTTACGAGGACACGACTTTCGCCACCGGCACCGCCTTGACGCTGGCGCCGCCGACCTGGACGTCGCCCATGAGTTGGCCGCCCTCTTCGATCACCACCCGGCCATAGCGAATCTTGCCCGAGACCTTGCCGGTCGCGTAGATCACCAGTTTTTCGCGCACCGTCAAATCGCCGTCAAATTCGCCGCGGATTTCGGCGATGTCGATCTCGGCCGATCCCTTGAAGGCACCGATTTCGGCGATCTGGATCACGCGCGAATCCATCGTCGCCTCGACCCGGCCTTCAACCACCAGGGTATCGCAATCGGTGATTTCAACCCCTTTCAGCTTGATGTTGGGGCCGACGATCAGCTTGCTGCCGCTTTCGTTGGTGCTGGCATTGTGGGATGCGCCGGCATTGGCGCCAGGATAGGCCGGCTTCTGCAGATTCGCGGTGGCGGACGGGTTCAAGCCGCTGCTGGCGAGGGGCGAAGCAGGCACGGCAGTGTCCCGTTTGCCAAACAGGGTGTCGGATCGAAGCATGGTATCTCCTTGAATTGAGTAGCGGAACCGGAATGCGGCCGAGGCATCCACCGGTTCAGGTTAACGTCCGTATAAGCGGGGTGAAGCGGTATCTCGCGTGCTGTCGCACGACGGGGAAGAAAGCTGGCACACCATTCACATTCATGTTCTATGGAAACCATAGGACTCTTGCATTGATGCATGTGGCTACACAAAGTTCCGCAATATGAACAAGAATAAAAAAGCACGACCGTTCAAATTAAGCTATAGTTTCTGCTTACACCAACAGGAGATCAGCATGAGCACATCGGCATTGACCAATCAGCAATTCCGCCTCGCTGCGCGACCGGTGGGCCTGCCCAAGCCATCCGACTGGAGCCTGACATCGGAGCCGGTGCGCGAACCCGGCGACGGTGAAATCCTGGTCCAGACGCTATACCTGTCGCTCGATCCGGCGATGCGCGGCTGGATGAACGAAGGCAAGTCGTATATCCGCCCGGTGGCGATCGGCGAAGTGATGCGCGCCGGCGGCATTGGCCGCGTGCTGGCGTCGAAGTCGCCGAAATTCGCGGTGGGCGACACGGTCTCGGGCGGCATCGGCGTGCAGCAGTATTGGGTCGGCGCCGCCGACGACAAGGTCGCCGGTTTCTACAAGGTCGATGCGCGCCTGGCGCCGCTGCCGAAGTACCTGAATGCGCTCGGCATGCCGGGCATGACCGCCTACTTCGGCCTGCTCGAAGTGGGCCAGCCAAAAGCCGGCGAAACGGTGGTGGTGTCGGGCGCGGCCGGCGCGGTCGGCCAGACCGTCGGTCAGGTCGCCAAGCACAAGGGTTGCCGCGTGGTCGGCATCGCCGGCGGCAAGGAGAAATGCGATTTCGTCGTCAACGAGCTCGGCTTCGACGCTTGCATCGATTACAAGAGCGGCAATCTGAAGGATGGCTTGAAGACCCATTGCCCGGACGGCGTCGATATCTATTTCGACAATGTCGGCGGCGAGATACTGGATACCGTGCTGACCCGGCTGCGCATGAAGGCACGCATCATCATTTGCGGCGCCATCTCGCAGTACAACAACACCACGCCCGTGAAGGGGCCGGCCAACTACCTGTCGCTGCTGGTCAATCGGGCGCGCATGGAAGGCATCGTGGTGTTCGACTACGCTGACCGCTATGCGGAAGGCGCCGCGCAAATGGCGCAGTGGATGAAGGAAGGCAGCTTCAAGACGCGCGAAGATATCGTACAGGGACTGGAAAAATTCCCGGAAGCACTGCTGATGCTGTTCGAGGGGAAGAACTTCGGCAAACTGATTCTACAGGTGGCGCCGGAATAGTCTAACGATAGCAATCTAATTTACCTGAAAAAACCGGCTGCCAGACAGCCGGTTTTGCTGCTGACAACACCATATTTTCACGAATTGTGGTGGTCGCGCAGTCCTGTTGATCCAGCATTTCCGCGCTACCATAAAGCGACATTCCGGCGATCCGGTGCTGCCGCAATCTCCAATACCCACACCATCAGGAACCAACATGCCGCATCTAGCCATCGACTGGCACACAATCGGTACCATGATGATCCAGATCATGGCGGCTCTGGTAGCCGGTGGCCTGATCGGCCTGGAACGCAGCTACCACGGCCGCGCCGCCGGCTTCCGCACCTTTTCGCTGGTGGCGCTGGGCGCCTGCCTGCTAATGGTGGCCACCTCCAATCCGCTCGACTGGAGGCCGCCGGTCGACAGTGGAACCCGGATCGACCCCAGCCGCGTCATGCAAGGAATCGTCACCGGCGTCGGTTTTCTCGGCGCCGGCGTGATTTTTCGCGATGGCTTCACGGTACGCGGCCTGACCACCGCCGCCTGCATCTGGGTGGTATCGGCAATCGGCGTGCTGTTCGGGATTGGGTTCTATACGCTCGGCACGGCCGGCACGGTGTTGACCCTGATCGTGCTGTCGCTGTTCAAGCGCATCGAAGCGATGATGCCTGCCAATCAGTATTCATACCTGTCCATCAGCTTCGCCCGCGCCAACGCCCCGAGCGAACAGGCGCTTACCGAGCGCCTGGCGCAGTTCGGACTGGATGCCCAGGAAATCGGTTATGGAATTCAGGATCAAGGCGAGCTGTTTGAATATCATGCGACGCTGCGCACCGACCATGCCGACAACATCCGGCAACTGGTCGACAACCTGCGGCAAGACCCGCAAGTGATGCGCTTCCGCCTCTCGCCCACCAGCGATTGATCCGGCTGCAAGTCATCGACACGGCCCAGCCACACTTGCCGCTATCCGCTTATACCGGCTTGCTCCTGCAGCTTGCAGCAGCCCTGGAATTTTCAGAAAAATGGACAAAAAAAAACGCTGCCGATGATGGGCAGCGTTTTTTACGATTTCAAGCGATTCAGTTGCGAATCACGCGCTTGTATTCGTTGGTACGGGTATCGATTTCGATCGAGTCGTCGGTGCTGACAAACAGCGGCACCTGGACGATGTGCGAATGCGCTTCGATGGCATTTTCAATCTTGGCTTCTTTCAGGACGTTGCCGGAAGTGTTGCCCTTGACCGCAGGCTCGGAGTACACCACCTTGCGCACAATCGTGGTCGGCAATTCAACGGAAATCGCCTTGCCGTCGTAAAAAACGGCTTCGCATTCCATGCCGTCTTTCAGGTAATGCAGCGCATCGCCGAGGTTTTCTTCTTCGATTTCGTACTGGTTGTATTCTTCGTCCATGAACACATACAGCGGGTCGGCGAAATACGAAAAAGTCACCGGCTTTTTGTCGAGAACCACGACGTCGAACTTGTCATCGCCGCGGAATACGTTTTCGAACGGCGCGTTCGTCAACAGATTCTTCATCTTCCATTTGTAGGTGAAGCCGGTGCGGCTCGAACCGTTGACGTCCGAACGCAGCACGATAAAAGGCTTGCCGTCGACCATGATGATGTTACCGACACGAACTTCTTTTGCAGGTTTCATAGTGAATGTACGAAAAAAATGGATTGCATAAGGATCATTTGTCGCATCACGGCCAACGGCGCAGTAAGCTCACACTTGATCGAAAAGGCCTAAAAAATTAGCCGTGTATTATACCTTGTTTTCCATCGCTACTGACCGCAGCGAATCGGCAAACTTCAGCAAATTGCTTGCCAAGTCACCGTTTTCCAGCACTTGCCGCTGCCATTCGGCCGCCCGGCACGCGATTTTTGGCATGTCGGCCTGGAATGACGACCATAGTGCGGACCAGCCAGCTTGCTCTTCCATGTTTTCAGCCTGTGCGCCATTCCAGCGCCAGGACGAGGCAATCAAACTATCGATGCCAGCCGCATAGCGTTGCAGAAACGCGCGCAATTTTTTGTGATGCAGGTTTTCGTCCTGGGGGTAGATATGCCAGATGAACGGCTTACCTGCCCACTGCGCGCGCACCCAGGAATCTTCGCCGCGCACGAAATTGAGGTCGCACGCCCATAACAGCTGGTCGTAGTCGGATTGCGCGACAAAGGGCAGGACGCGCACGGTCAAGGCGCCGGCAGTGCGCGCAGCGCCCGCTTTTGCCTCCTCACCCAGAAAAGCTTGTACCGCCTGGGCCGCAACGCCTTCGGGCACCAGGCACGTAACTGCGGCATCCCCACTTTGCCATACATCAAACAGTGCCGGTACCGGTGCGTGCGGATAACAAAACAAGGACACCTTCAACGACGCCATTTCTGCCGGCGTCACGCCGAACCGCGCCAGAAAAGCCGCCATCGCCGCCTGATCCGCTTGAAATTGCCGACGCTGTTCTTGCAGTGAAGATTCGTGCAGCAGGCCGCCGGTTTTGCTGGTGAAGCCGGGAAAGAAAAAATGTTTCGTCAACGGCAGGCGTGGGTGTGGCGACGGCAGGGTGTGTCAGCCTTCCACCCACTCCTCGGCGCTCAAGCCTTCCAGGTTGAGCCAGCCCGGACGCGGAGTGCAGTCCACCATGGCGGCAATGTAGCCTGGCGGGATATCACAAGCGAAAAATTCAATCACGATATCGGCGACGTCGGCGGTCGAAAAACCGCCGTCCTGATGGCGCCAGTGGCGCACCGTCACGCCAGCAAGCCGTTGCACTTCAGCGTTGGGCGCCACCTCCGGGCAGATGCGCTGAAAGCTGTGCAACTCATCTACCCATAAGGTGACAGCGACGCCATGCTCCTGTTGCAGTTGCCGTGCCAGGCGCCAGCAGATACCGATGTCGCCATAGTTATCGACCACCTTGCAGAAGATGGCCAGGGATGTTGCCTGGCTGTTATCGAGGAACATGGCGGAGGCGTCAAGCTTGCGCCGA
Source organism: Burkholderiaceae bacterium (assembly GCA_035497775.1). Classification (GTDB taxonomy): domain Bacteria; phylum Pseudomonadota; class Gammaproteobacteria; order Burkholderiales; family Burkholderiaceae_D; genus DATJCV01. The sequence goes on from DATJCV010000393.1 coordinate 7,603, forward strand.
ACCGGCCGCAACGCGCACTTCGGCCGCGATCTGGTACGAGCGCAGGCGCGCCGCATGATCGAAGATCTGCGAAGTGATCATCAGCTCGTCGGCACCGGTACGCTCGATGAATGCCTGCAACTGCGCTGCCACCGTCTCCGGCGCGCCGATCGCCGAACACGACAGCACCTGTTCCAGCAACGCCTGCCCGGCCGGCCCGATACTGTCCAGGTAACCGGCCACCGGCGGCTGCAGCTGCGATGGCCGGCCGCTGCGCAGGTTGACGAACGCCTGCTGCATCGAGGTGGCCAGCAGTTGCGCCTGATCATCGGTATCGGCCGCGAAGACGTTAAATCCGAGCATCACATACGGCT
>DATJCV010000394.1:0-1847 GCA_035497775.1 Burkholderiaceae bacterium
CCGCGGAATCATCAGCAGGCCGGCGATATAGCCCAGCAGCATCGCGCCCAGGGTGAACGCGGTGAAGAATTTCGTCTCGTCCAGCGGCAGGCCGAAGCCCGCGCCGTAGGTGCCGATGGCGTCGCCCGCCATCACCTCCACGCCCACGTACAGAAACAGGCACAGCACGCCCAGCCACAAGTGCGGATACGAGAGGATGCCGCGGCGCGACTTGCCGGCGCCGGCGCTGTTGGCGGTCGACGCCTCCACCTCGGGCAGCGATGAGCGCACCACCCAGATCGCCAGCAACACCAGCACGCCGGCCATCACCATGTACGGCGTGTGGATTTTCGCGGCGAAGGTATTGAGCAGCACTTCGCGCGTGGCCGGGTCGGCGGCCTTCACCTGCTGGTCGATATCACCGATGCCGTGCAGTACCAGCGCACCGATCAGCAGCGGCGCAAGAATGCCTGCGAACTTGTTGCAGATACCCATCACCGCGATGCGCTGCGCCGCGCTCTCGATGGGGCCCAGGATGCTGATGTACGGGTTGGACGCGGTCTGCAGCAATGAAAGCCCGGCGCCGATCACGAACAGGCCGAACAGCGCACCGGGGAAAATCCGCATGGTGGCGAACTGGCCGAACAGCACCGCGCCGATCGCCATCACGAACAGGCCCAGCGCCATGCCGCGCTTCATGCCGGTGACTTTCAGGATCGCCGAGGCCGGCAACGACAGGAAGAAGTACGACAGATAGAACGCCATCGGCACCAGGAAGGCATTCACGTCGTTGAGGTCGAATGCCAGCTTGACGAAGGTGATCAGCGGCCCGTTGAGCCAGGTCACGAAGCCGAAGATGAAAAACAGGACGCCGATGATGATGATCGGCCCCAGGTTCGAGCGGTCTGTCTGCGCCGCGTCCAGCGTGGTTGCCATGCGTATTCCCCCGATGTCCGCCACCGACGATGGCGCTGATGATCGCCCCCGATGGTGGCGTCGAAACGGGGGCGAAGCGCCCCCGCTGACGGAATGTCTCGCAATTGGACAGAAAGTGCAACGTTGTCAATAAATGCGTGCGCGAGATGCCGCGTATGGCCGTCCATATCGCTCGCTACGAGACGTCACTTCGTCGTTCCTGCGGCGTTGCCGCATCCGTGGAATGATCCGATGAAAGGTAAAGATGCCTTTAAACAAGGGATATTCTGCGATTTATCCGATTCAAACGATGGCGCCGGGCCAAATGTATTGCGGCGCATCATGCGGCGCCGAAAAAATTGTCACCGAAGGTTTGACAACGTTGTCATTTTCAGTCCATGCTCCGTCCCCATCGGCACCTGTGCGATCTGCTGCGGCGGCAAGGCCCGCATCGCACGGCAAACCTGGCAAGGGAGAATCGGGGTGGGGGAAGTGGTCAACCAGCGTCATGTCATGTCGCCGTCGACGGCGGCGGACCATCGGGTCGCGCCGTTCCTGGCTGCGGATGTCGGTGGCACGCATGCGCGCATCGCGCTGGTCGCCCCGGCGGCGAACCGCCGGCAGCCGATCGACGTGTTGCACTACCGCCGCTACCAGTGCGCCGCCTGGCCCAGCCTTACCGCCGTGTTGCGCGACTTCGTCGAGCAGTTGCCGGGCGTGGCGCTGGAGCAGGCGCCGGCGGAATGCGCGGTGGCCTGTGCCGGCTACGTGCTGGGCGACGCCATCGTCAATGAGAACCTGCCCTGGCCGGTATCCATCGGCGACATCCGCCAAAGCCTGGGCATCAAGCAGGTCGCGGTGATCAACGATTTCGAAGCGCTTGCCTACGCCACGCAGTTTGTCGATCAGGCCGACACGCGCGCCGTCATCGACGCGATCCGGCCGACCGCGCC
>DATJCV010000395.1:0-7832 GCA_035497775.1 Burkholderiaceae bacterium
CGGATTTCGCCCGTCTGCGCCACCGCCGCGAGCCGCGCCGGAATTCTCTCCAGCGCAACCTCTTGCGGCGTCTCGCCCATCAATCCGAGCAGAATCGCGCGGTCGGTCGCGTGGCCTACGCCGGTCAATGCCAGCGAGCCATACAACTCCGCCTGGACTCGCCGCACCCGGTCGAGCGCGCCCGCTTCCAGCAGAAAGCGGCGTGCCGCCAGCATCGGCCCCACCGTATGCGAACTGACGGCCCGATGCCGATTTTGAACAGATCCGCGACCCGCATATCCATGTGCTGTTCTCGCTTGAAAGTCAGGCTACTTGCGTCAGCGCCGGCGGCGCCACGGCGATATGGGCCAGCATGTCGGCCACCATCTGTTCCAGTCCGATCGCGGCCCGCCAGCCCCAATCGGCATGCGCTGCGCTGTCGTCCACGCTGTGCGGCCAACTGTCGGCAATCGCCTGGCGGCTGTCGGGCTGATAACTCACCTTGAATTGCGGCAACTGGCGTGCGATCTGCTGCGCCAGTTGGCGCGGGCTGAAACTGACGCCGGCGACGTTGTAGGCCGAGCGAATACGGATATGTTCAGCGGGCGCCGCCATCAATTCCAGCGTGGCGCGCAAGGCGTCCGGCATGTAGATCATCGGCAAGGTGCTCTCGGCCTGGAGAAAACAGGTATATGGTTCGCCGGCGCGCGCCGCATACAACATCGCGATCGCATAGTCGGTAGTGCCGCCGCCGGGCGGCGACTTGTAGCTGACGACGCCCGGATAGCGGATGCTGCGCACGTCCACGCCATAGTGCCGGAAGTAGTACTCGCACAGCCGCTCGCCGGCCAGCTTGCTGATGCCGTACATCGTGTTCGGATCCATCACGGTGGTTTGCGGCGTATCGTCGGCCGGCGTGCCGGGGCCAAAGACCGCGATCGACGAGGGCCAGAATACGGACAGCGGCCGACCGGCCTGGGTCCGCTGGCGCGCCACCTCGAGCACATTCAGCAGCGCGTTCATGTTCAGGTGCCAGGCCTTCAATGGCGCCTGCTCGCCGGTGGCCGAGAGCATCGCCGCCAGCTGGTACACCTGCGTGATTTCATGCTGGGCCACGATCTGCGCCAGGCGCGCCTGGTCCAGCACATCCAGCTGCTGGTAACGCGCCGCCGCGTAGAGGTTGCTGGCGCCGATATCGGTTGCGATCACATTTTGTGCGCCATGCCGCTCCGCCAGCGCCGCCACCAGTTCGCTGCCGATCTGGCCGTTGGCGCCAATCACGAGTATCCGCTCCATCAGTTTGCCTCCCGCTTGTTCAGCAACCCGAGTTCGGCGCCGGCCTGGGCAAACGCCGCCAGCGCCCGTTCCAGTTGCTCGGTGGTGTGCGCAGCCGACAACTGCACCCGCACCCGCGCCTGCCCCATCGGCACCACCGGGTAGAAGAAACCGGTTACCAGCACACCCAGTTCGTACAGCCGCTGCGCAAATTGTTGTGCCAGCGGCGCATCGAACAGCATCACCGGCACCACCGGATGGGTGCCGGGCTTGATGGTGAAGCCCAATTCGGCAATGCGGCGGCGGAAATGCGCGGTATTCGCATGCAGCCGGTCGCGCAGTTCGGTCGAGGCAGACAGGCGTTGCAGCACCGCCAGCGAGGCACCGGCAATCGCCGGCGCCAGCGTGTTGGAGAACAGGTAGGGACGCGATTTCTGCCGCAAGGTCTCGATCACCTCGCGCCGCGCCGCAGTAAAGCCGCCCATCGCGCCGCCCAGCGCCTTGCCCAGCGTGCCGGTAATGATGTCGATGCGCCCCATCACGCCGTGATGCTCATGCGTGCCGCGCCCGGCCGCACCCATGAAGCCGGAGGCGTGGCACTCGTCGATCATGACCAGCGCGCCGTAGCGCTCGGCCAGGTCGCAGATTTTGTCGAGTTGAGCGATCGTGCCATCCATCGAGAACACGCCGTCGGTCGCAATCACCTTGTGGCGGCTGCCGGCGGCAGCCTGCAGTTGCCGCTCGAGATCGGCCATGTCGTTGTGCTGATAGCGGTAGCGCGCTGCCTTCGACAGCCGGATGCCATCGATGATCGAGGCATGGTTCAGCGCATCGGAAATGATCGCATCCTGCTCGTCGAACAGCGGCTCGAACAAGCCGCCGTTGGCATCGAAGGCGGCGGCATACAAGATTGTGTCTTCCATGCCGAGGAACTCCGACAAGGCGCGCTCCAGCTGTTTGTGCACGGTCTGCGTGCCGCAAATGAAACGTACCGACGACAGTCCATAGCCGTATTGTTCGGTGGCGGCAATCGAAGCCTGCACCATTGATTCGTCGCCCGACAGCCCGAGATAATTATTGGCGCACAAGTTGAGCAGCGTCTTGCCGTCATCGCACACCACTTCCGCGCCTTGGCGCGAGGCCAGTACCCGTTCCGGCTTGAACAGCCCTGCTTGGCGCAAGCCGTTCAGGCCGTCCGCCAGTTGTGCATAAAAAGCCTGACTGCCGTTGTTGCCCGTGTTCATCATCACCCTCCGTGATTCAGTCCGGTTGGCGGCATGCAAGTTCAGTCTGCTAGGATGCCGTTTCCAGCCCGCTCGTCAAATTCCATTATTTTGAATAAATATTCAATATAATGGATATTAACCAAGGTTATTGAACATTACAAGGCAGCCATGAAAAAAAACAGCCAGCCCAACAACCCGCCCGAAGTCGGTGCCACGCTGCAGCGCCTGCGTCTGCAGCGCAAGCTGACGCTGGAAGATCTGTCGCGCACCGCTGGCGTTTCGAAGTCGATGCTGTCGCAGATCGAGCGCGAAAAAGCCAACCCGACCATCGCCGTCGCCTGGCGGCTGGCGAATGCGCTGGGGGTGGGCATCGCCGAACTGTTGTCCACCGAGCCGAAGGAAATCGAGACGATCCGCATCCTGGAGGCGCACGAGACGCCCACCCTGCCCGGCACGCATGCCGGTTATGTCCTGCGGATATTGGGGCCGATGGAGTTGGCGGGAAACTTCGAATGGTATGAATTGACACTGGCGCCAGGCGGCGCGCTGGTTTCCAACCCGCACGACCCCGGTACGTTCGAACATCTGACCCTGCTGCATGGAGCGGTGGAGGTGGAGCTCGGCGGCGACACCAGGAAAGTCAAGGCCGGTGCCACCGCACGCTATCAGGCCGATCAAAGCCACGCGATCCGAAACAGCGGGAAAACCGAAGCGAAGGCGCTGATGGTGGTGATCCATCGTTGATGCGCGGATGCCGCCAGCGGCATCCGGGTGCCCGCGTTATACAGCCATATAACGCCCGGGCCGATGGTTCAAGGCGATCACCAGGTTGAGCGCAATCGCACCCAGCACCGAGGCCAGCAGCGCGCTGAAGCTGACCAGCAGCAGCGAGGCCAGCACGATCGCCACATCCACCGACATCTGCAGCTTGCCGGCGCGAATGCCGTGCCGGTCCTGCAGGTAGAGCGCCAGGATATTCACGCCGCCCAGGCTGGCGCGGTGCCGGAACAGGATCAGGATGCCGGTGCCGATCAGCAGGCCGCCGATCACCGCGGCATAGAACGGCTCCAGCACGTCGAACTGGACGAATTGCGGATGCAGTCCGGAAAACAGCGAAACCAGACCGACCGCGCAAAAGGTTTTGACCGTAAACTGCGTCCCCATGCGTTTGAACGCCAGGACGTAGAACGGCAGGTTGATGACAAAAAATATCGGGCCGAAGGCGATGCCGCTGGCGTAGTGGATCAGGAACGCCAGCCCGGCGGTGCCGCCGGTCAGCAGGCCGGCCTGGTTGAACATCACGATGCCGAACGAGACGAACAGCGAACCGATCAGTATCGCAAGCACATCTTCGGCCTTGGTGTGGCGCATCTGGGCGGCGGCAGTATCGGCCATGGCGGTTATCCGTGGAAATGACGGCATTGTGAATTAAATCGAGGCCGGCATCCAGCAATTCCTTCCGCTTCCCAGGGTTTGCAAATGGCCCCGTGCTTGCGAGTGCTCCGCTTTAGGCCTGCTTCAGGCCAACTCTTCCAACCGGATGCGCGTGACCTTGCCGAGCACCGTCGATAGCTGTTCGATCCTGGCGATCGCCGCTTCGATGTTCTTTTCCTGCGTGTGGTGGGTCAGCATGATGATGTCGGTCTGCGCCTCGCCTTCGGCCGGCTCCTTTTGCAGCATGGCGTCGATCGAAATGGTCGAATCAGCCAGGATGCGCGTCAGATCGGCCAGCACGCCGGGCTGGTCGGCGACGTGCATGCGCAGGTAATAGCTGGTGGTGACTTCGGCCATCGGCAGAATCGGCGTATCGGCCATCGCATGCGGCTGGAAGGCCAGGAACGGCACCCGGTGTTCCGGGTCGGCGGTGGCCAGGCGCGTGATGTCGACCAGGTCGGCGATCACCGCCGAGGCGGTCGGCTCGGCGCCGGCGCCCTTGCCGTAATACAGCGTGGCGCCAACGGCGTCGCCCTGCACCAGCACCGCGTTCATCGCCCCTTCGACGTTGGCGATCAGGCGCTTGGACGGGATCAGCGTCGGATGCACGCGCAATTCGATGCCATCCGCCGTGCGGCGCGTGATGCCGAGCAGCTTGATGCGGTAGCCGAGCTGTTCGGCGTAGCGGATATCGACCGCCTGCAGCTTGGTAATACCTTCCACATGGGCGCGCTCGAACTGCACCGGCACGCCAAATGCGATCGACGCCATGATGGTCAGCTTGTGCGCGGCGTCCACCCCTTCGATGTCGAAGGTCGGATCGGCTTCGGCATAGCCGAGGCGTTGCGCATCCTTTAATGCAACGTCGAAATCCAGCCCCTTGTCGCGCATCTCGGACAGGATGAAGTTGGTGGTGCCGTTGATGATGCCGGCGATCCATTCAATGCGGTTGGCGGTCAGGCCTTCGCGCAACGCCTTGATGATCGGGATGCCGCCAGCGACCGCCGCTTCGAACGCCACCATCACGCCCTTTTCCTGCGCCGCCTGGAAGATTTCATTGCCGTGCATGGCGATCAGCGCCTTGTTGGCGGTGACCACGTGCTTGCCGTTGGCGATCGCCTGCAGCACCAGCGTGCGCGCGATGCCGTAGCCGCCGATCAGTTCGATCACGATATCGATCTCGGGGTTGGACACGACCAGCCCGGCGTCGCCGACCACCTGGCATTGGCCGTTGGTCAGGGCGGTGGCGCGTTCCAGATCCAGGTCGGCAACCATGACGATCTCGATCGCGCGGCCGGCGCGGCGCGTGATTTCTTCCTGGTTGCGCTTCAGGACCTCGAACGTGCCGGCACCGACGGTGCCCGCGCCCAACAAACCCACTTTGATTGATTTCATATGCCTTCTTCTACTTGAGATGCGCCGTCCACAATGAGGGATTGGACATGAACAGCAGGGTGACAGCCGCCGCACCGTATATGGCGCGGCGGTCGGATGGATTACGCGCCCTTGTGGCGCTTGCGATAACCGTCGAGGAAGCGCGCAATGCGCCCCATCGACTCGGTCAGGTCGTCGGTATTCGGCAGGAACACTACGCGGAAATGGTCCGGCGTATGGTAATTGAAGCCGGTGCCCTGCACGATCAGCACCTTTTCCTCGGCCAGCAGCTGGTAGGCGAATTGCTGGTCGTCGGCGATCGGATAGATCGCCGGATCGAGCCGCGGAAACATGTACAGCGCCGATTTCGGCTTGACGCAGGACACGCCCGGGATGTCGGTCAGCAGCTTGTGCGCCAGATCGCGCTGGCGCGCCAAGCGGCCTCCCGGGGCGACCAGGTCGTTGATGCTCTGGTAGCCGCCGAGCGCGGTCTGGATCGCATACTGGCCCGGCGCGTTGGCGCACATGCGCATCGAGGTCAGCATGTTCAGGCCCTGGATGTAGTCCTTCGCATGTTTTTTCTCGCCCGACACCACCATCCAGCCGGCGCGGTAGCCGCAGGAGCGATAGTTCTTCGACAAGCCGTTCAGCGTAATGAACAGCACGTCGTCGGCCAGCGAGGCGATCGAGGTATGGCGGGCGCCGTCGTACAGCACCTTGTCGTAGATTTCGTCGGCAAACACGATCAGGTGATGCTGGCGCGCGACCTCGACGATTTCGCGCAGCACGTCATCCGAATACAGCGCGCCGGTCGGGTTGTTCGGGTTGATGACGACGATGGCTTTGGTGTTCGAATTGATTTTCTTCTTGATGTCATCGATATCCGGCAGCCAGCCCGACTGTTCGTCGCAGACGTAGTGCACCGGGTTGCCGCCCGACAGGCTGACCGCCGCCGTCCACAGGGGATAGTCGGGGGCCGGCACCAGCACCTCGTCGCCGCTGTTCAGCAGCGCGTTCATGGAAAGCATGATCAGCTCGGAAGCGCCGTTGCCCAGATAGATATCGTCGATCGTGACGCCGGCGATGTTCTTTTCCTGGGTGTAGTGCATCACTGATTTGCGCGGCGCGAACAGCCCTTTCGAATCGGTGTAGGACGACGCGGCCTGCATGTTGCGGATCATGTCCTGCACGATTTCATCCGGCGCGTCGAAGCCGAAAGCCCCGACATTGCCGATGTTCAGCTTGATGATCTTATGGCCTTCGTCCTCCATTTGCTTGGCCTTGTCCAGGACCGGGCCGCGGATGTCATAACAGACGTCCGCCAGTTTTTTCGATTTGTGAATTGTTCGCACAGGTGCTACACCCTCAGGTAATGATGCAAGTCAAGAATTTTACCAATCCCGGCGCGCGCCAGTCGGCGCGGCGGCAACCCAAATGCAAAAATCGGAGCATACGAATCAGTATGGTGGAATTTCGAGCGCCAGCAAGGCCCGATCAGGCGCTGCGACAGCTTGGCAGACAGGCTCCGGCGCGTCAGAAGCATTTTTATGCTGCGCTGCCAGAATTGTCCATTCTGCCGAAAGCGTCCGCTTTTATCAATCGCCAAGCGCGGCTTTTGAATGGAAAACGCTACAATGCAGCAGTTTTCATTCACCTTGTCGAAAATTCACCGGAAAACCTGCCATTCGGTGAATCATCACGCCATGAAACTCCACTCCACCGTTACCCAGCAATATCAAACCGTCACTGCCTACGACGATGCCAGCGTCGAAATCAACGCCGTGCGTTTTGATTTCAGTCTGCTGGTATTGCCGGAAACGCCGCCGACGGCCTGGCCGGTTGCTTCCTTCGAGGCCCTGACGAGCGAACATTTCGCGCAGATCGACGCCACCGCGCCGGATGTCGTGATCCTCGGCACCGGCCGCCGCCAGCAGTTCGTCCATCCGCGCCTGACCGCGGCACTGACCGCGCACCGCATCGGCGTCGAATGCATGGACAACAAGGCCGCTTGCCGCACCTACAACATCCTGATGGCCGAAGGCCGCAAGGTGGTGCTGGCGCTGATCATCGAACCACCTGCTACCCAATCTACCACCACTACTGAAAAAGGCCCCGACTCCCGACATGCGTGAACTGCACACCTCGAAACCGTTCGTCTGGGGCCTGCTCCTTATTTTTCTGGCAATCTGGTTTTACGCGCTCGACGCCCGCACGCTGGTGCCGACCGACGAAGGCCGCTACGCTGAAATGGCGCGCGAAATGGTCGCCACCGGCGACTGGGTTACGCCACGCCTGAACGCCATCAAGTACTTTGAAAAGCCGCCGCTGCAAAACTGGATGAACGCTGTCACGTTCGAACTGTTCGGCCTGGGCGAATGGCAAGCGCGGCTGTGGACCGGACTGTGCGGACTGCTCGGCGTCTTTCTCGCCGCTTATACCGGACGCCGCCTGTTCGGCCCGCGAGTCGGCTTCCACGCCGCACTGGTCCTGGGCTCCAGCATGTTCTGGATCGCCATGGGTCACATCAATACGCTCGACATGGGC